>CAYPOE010000016.1:0-15214 GCA_964412285.1 uncultured Eubacteriales bacterium
CGCCGATGCGTTCGAGATCGGCGCGGTGGATGTGATCGACGCGCGACGCGAAGCCGATGTCGAGTACGTATCGCTCGTGACCCGAACAGGTGAAGCAGATGACGCTCTGGTGTTCCCGCACGCCCGCGTATCGGCGTTCGACGGCCAACGACGCGTCGCTGGGCGTGATGCCTGATCGCCTCACGATGCCGTCGACGTCGAGTATCAGCGAGATGCGCCCGTCGCCCATGATCGTCACACCCGCGTACACGCCGCACTGCTTGAATGCCGCGGGCAGCGGTTTGGCCAATGTCTCCTCAGTGTCGTATATATCGTGTACCAAGAGACCGATGAGCTTGTCGGCGATGCGCAGTACGACGATGCGTCTGCACGGTTCGGTGTTATCCAGTTCCAATAGGTCGCAGAGTTGCATGATGGGTATAAGTCTGCCGTGCAACTGGTATTGGTAGGTTTGGTGTATGCGTTCGAGCCTGTGTGCGTTGTCGTGTGACAGCGCGATGACGCTGTGGATCGAACTCTGCGGTATCGCGAACCGTTCGCCGCACACGCCTACGATCAGAGACTGCATGACTGCGAGTGTACGCGGCAGCAGCAACGTAATCGTCGTACCCTGTCCTCCTTTGGAGGCGATGTCGACGGTGCCACCGAGGTTCTCGATGCTGCGCAGTACGACGTCCATGCCCACGCCGCGCCCCGATATATCCGTAATCGTCTCGGCCGTGGAGAAGCCCGAATTGTAGAGCAGTTTATACGCATCGTCGTCGCTCATGCGCTCCGCGTCGTCGGGCTTCAGGATGCCCTTGGACAGCGCCTTGCGCTTGACGGCGGCCACGTCGATACCGCCGCCGTTGTCACTGACTTCAATCGCGACGAGGCTACTCTTATGATAGGCGCGCAACGTCAGTGTGCCGACGGGCGGCTTACCTGCGGCCTTGCGCACGCTGGCGGGTTCAAGGCCGTGGTCGAGTGCGTTGCGCACAAGGTGGATGAGCGGATCGGACAACCCCTCGATGATGGCCTTGTCGATCTCGATCTCGCGACCTTCGATGACGAGGTTGACCTCTTTGTCGACGTTGCGCGACAGTTCACGCACGACGCGCGGGAAGCGGTTGAACAGATTGCCGACCGATTGCATACGCATGAGCATGATGACGTCCTGCAGCTTGGTCGTCAGACTGCCGATGTGCGATACGATGCCTGACATATCCTCCTTGCCGACGCGCCGATCGTTGTAGGCTGTGAGCAGCTGATTGCGCGCGAGTAGCAACTCGCCCGAGAATGCCATCATGTTGTCGAGCAGCCGGACGTTGACGCGAATGCCGTCGTCGATCTTGACGGGCTTTTGCGCGGCGACGGGCTGCGATGGCGGTTCTGGCGCGACGACAGACGGCGTGGGCTGCATAGGCTGCGTGGGCTGCGTGGGCTGCGGTTTGGTAGACAGATCAGGTTTGAGTTCGACGACGTAGGATTCGGGCAATTCGATCGCATCGGGGAATAGCATGTACTCCAGTATACTCGTGCAGAGGATCTCGACGCGGATGTGGCAGTCGGGGTCGGCGGCGTTGAGCGTAGCCGCGATGTCGTCGTCCATGTGTTCAGTATCGGCGTCGGTCTTGCAATCAATGATCTCGCCGATCTGGCGTATATTCTCAAACAGCGCGTCGGCGTGTCCGAAATAGGCCCCCAAGTCTTTGCCGTAGGGAATGACGATGCGGTAGATCTTGTGTCCATGCTTGACGAGACTGCGCAGGCGCTCGAAGAAACGCCCATCGATCTCCGTGGGTATCGTCTCCCCTGATTGCGCCGACGTTGTGTCTGCCGCGCCGTCAGATGCAGACGCCCATGCGAGGCTGTCGAGGTATGCCTTGAGGTCCACGTCATTGCTTGACGAAACATCGAAGATCAGACTCTTTAGTACATCGTTACAGGTCAGCAGCGTATCGAGGATGGCGTCGGTGATGTGCAGTTCACCCGCCCGCGCCTTGCTCAGCACATTCTCCATGCCGTGCGACAGCGATACGATATTGTGCAGGTTGAAGAAGCCCGCCGAACCCTTGATCGTATGCACGGCGCGGAACAGACCATTGATCACGTCGGGGTCGTTGACGCCCCGCGCATCGAAGAAGCCCAGCTCCATACGCTCGATGTGCGACTTGGCCTCCTCGACAAAATCGTCGAGATAAATGTCGTTACCCATATATAAATAAACAAATAAATAAATCTGTTATACTTGTTGTACGGTGAAAATACCAGATACCTGTAGTGTACCATATTATGTGAATAATAGCAATACTCTCTTAGAACAATCAGACAAAATAAATAAACTTGCATAACGCCCCTATGCGTGGTATGCTCAATATATATCATCGCATATCCTCTATCACCTTACAGCATCTTACGGCATCTTACTTTGCATTCTAAATTGTACATCATAATAGCGGAGGTAGTTATGGATCATATTGCGGCAGCATTGGATTTGGGCACCACATCGGTACGCGCGATCATCTATCGCGAGGGTACCGCAGTAGCGTCGGCGTCGCGTGACGTCGCCATCTCATACCCACAGCCTGGGTACGTTGAACAGGATGCCATGCGCATTTATGGCGACGCCGTGTCGGCGTTGCGCGATGCGATCAAGGCCGCGGGTATCTCGGCGTCGGATGTCGCCTGCATCGGCATCGCGAATCAGCGGGAGACCACGGTCGTATGGGACAGGCGTACGGGCGCACCCGTGTGCGAGACCATCGTGTGGCAGGATCGGCGCAGTGCGGATATCGCCGACGATATTGCGCAGTCAGATCTATGCGGGTACATACGCGGGCGTACAGGACTATCACCCGACGCGTATTTTAGCGTAACCAAGTTGCTCTGGATTATGAATCACATCGCAGGCGTACGCGAACGCGCGCGTCGCGGCGAACTGTGCTTCGGCACGATCGACAGCTTCATGATCTGGCACATGACGGGGCAACACAAGACCGACGTCACCAACGCGTCGCGAACCATGATGTATAACATACATGCGCTGTCGTGGGATGCGCGGTTGCTCGATGCATGGGACATCCCACACGATATGCTGCCCGAGGTCGTGGATAGCGCCGGACTATTCGGCCACATGTACCTCGACGACGCGTGCATCCCCGTGACGGGCGCGGTCGGCGACCAACAGGCCGCGCTGCTCGGACAGGGCTGCGTTCGTGCGGGCGACGCCAAACACACGTACGGCACGGGCTGCTTTTTGTTGCGCCACACGGGCGATACGCCCGTGACGAGTCAGAGTGGTCTCCTCACCACGATCGCGCTCGGCGTGCGCGGTGGCGCGACGTACGCACTCGAGGGCAGCGTATTCGTCGGCGGTGCGCTCGTGCAGTGGTTGCGCGACATCGGCATGATCGAGGGCAGTCGCGATATCGGTCGCATCGCGGCGACGGTACCCGATACGGGTGGCGTATGCGTCGTGCCCGCGTTCGCAGGACTCGGTGCGCCGTACTGGGATAGCGACGCGCGCGGCGTCATCACGGGACTCACGCGTGGTACGACGAGGGCGCACATCCTGCGCGCGGCCGAGGAGGCCATCTGCCACCAGACACAGGACCTCATCGATGCGTGTGCGGCGGATTGCGGTTGCGGGGGCGGGGTATTGCGCGTCGATGGCGGCGCGACGGCCGACGACTTCCTCATGCAGCTACAGAGCGATATATCGGGTATCTCCATACAGCGTCCGCTCGACGTCGAGACCACGGCGCGCGGCGCGTACAACGCCGCGCTCATCGGGGCAGGATACGCCGACCTTGCGGACATCACGCCGCCGTTGCGCGACAAGGTATTCGCCCCTGCGATCTCGGACGCATCCCGCGCAGATTTGCGCGACCTATGGCATAAGGCTGTGGACAAGTGTCGCCACGGTTGACGACGAGGCGATTTGTATGCATATGACGTAACATGGCGCGTCACGATTGCGCCGTGTTACGTTTTTGCACGGAAACACATATACTGGTATTATATAAGACCGTATTATAGATCCAAGAAAGAGGTTTCCGTATGAACAACACATACCCGTTTGTCAATACGCCGCTGCCCTATGCGTACGACGCGTTGGAACCTTACATCGACGCCGAAACCATGGAGCTGCACCACGACAAGCACTTGCAGGGCTACATAGACAACCTGAACAAAACACTAAAACCCTACCCTTCGCTGCACAGCGTACCGCTCGACCTGATGTTGGCGCGCGCCGATCGCTTGCCATCGGGGATACGCGTACCCATCATGCGCTACGGCGGCGGCGTGTATAACCATCGCTTCTTTTTTGACGGACTGACCCCTGATGCACGCCAACGCCCGAAAGGTACGCTGTTGCAAGCCATTGACAGGGACTTTGGCAGCTACGAAAATATGCTCAAGCAGTATAAAGAAGCCGCCCAATCCGTATTCGGATCGGGATACGCGTGGTTGGTCACGACGACCGATGGCACGCTGCGTTTCGTGACGACGGTCAATCAGGATAGCATGGTGCCGCGGTACCTGTGCCCGATCAGCAACATCGACGTATGGGAACACGCATACTATCTCAAGCACCAAAACAGGCGCGCCGAATACATAGATGATATATTCGATATAATCAACTGGGATGAGGTGAATAGGCGCTATGTCAATTGCCTGATCAGGCATGGATACGAAAGGTACATTGCATCGAATGCATAATATGTATGGGGATAGGCTTGTTTGGAATTAGCACTTGTTTTCTTACGCATGGTGTGCTATAATATCAAAAACAAACATATATAGGCAAACGCGGTATACGCTTACAGGGTATGACCGTAGTTTGTCGTTCTGTCCTATAAGGAGTAACGCCATGCTGTGTGAACGCTGTCATAAAAATATAGCCGTTGTGTTTATACGCGACAAAAATGACGCGTCGTTAAATAAACAACTGTGCATGTCTTGTGCCAAAGCATTGGGTCACGAGGCCATGCCTGATCTTATGAAATCCATGGGTATCACCGAGGAGATGTTCGATGAGCTCAACATGCAGCTCACCGAGAATCCGCCCGAGATCTCGCCCGAGATGGTCAAAGAAGCCATGGGCATGTTCTCGGCCATCATACCCGAGTATCAGGGCGTCGATGCCGATGAGGACAGTGACGACGATGGCGACGATGAAGGCGACGATGATGCGGCTTCTGTGCTGACCTTCCCGCTCAAGCCTGCGTCGGGCGACGATGACGCCGAGCGTACGACGCGGGAACAACGCCACGCGCGTCGCCGGGCGCGCAAGTCGACGGGGCGCAAGATGATGGATCAGTACTGCGTCAATCTCACGGATAAGGCCGCGAACGGCGAGATCGATCGCCTGATCGGTCGTGAGCGTGAACTTGCGCGCGTCACCCAGATCCTCAACCGCCGCAACAAGAACAATCCCGTACTCATCGGCGAACCTGGCGTGGGCAAGACGGCAATCGCAGAAGGGTTGGCGCTACGCATCGTGCAGGGCGACGTACCCGAGAAGCTCGCGGATAAAGAGATCCATCTGCTCGACATGTCGACGCTCGTAGCGGGTACGCAGTTCCGCGGACAGTTCGAGGCGCGACTCAAGAACATCATCGAGGAGGCCAAGGCCGCGGGCAATATCATCTTCGTCATTGACGAGGTACACACGATTGTCAGCGCAGGCGACGCCGAGGGTGCGATCGCCGCGGGCAACATCCTCAAGCCCGCGTTGGCAAAAGGACAGATTCAGATCATCGGCGCGACGACGTTGACCGAGTACCGCAAGTCGATCGAGAAGGACGCCGCGCTCGAACGCCGCTTCCAGCCTGTCATGGTGGACGAGCCTTCGCTCGACGAGACCGTAGAGATCATCAAGGGCATCCGCGACTACTACGAGGGCTACCACAGCGTACGCATCGGCGACGAGTGTATACGCTATGCAGTCAACATGAGCAAGCGCTATATCCAAGGACGTTTCCTGCCCGACAAGGCGATTGACCTGCTCGACGAGGCCGCCAGCGGACTCAACCTGCGTTCGCCCGACATCATACGCCGTCTGCGCATCGAAGAAGAACTGTCGCGCATCTCGGACGACATGGAATCGCTCGAGCATGTGGATACCATTGAGGCCTACTCCAAACTCGCCGAACTCCGCACACATTCGATTCGGTTGGGCGACGAACTCGTACAGGTGGTCGAGCGTTGCAACAACATCGCGCTGTCGTTTGACGACATCGCCCGTGTGATCGAACTCTGGACCAAGATCCCCGTCGCGACGATCAGCCAAATGGAACAGACGCAACTGCTCGGACTGTCTGAACGGCTGCGCGGTAAGATCAAGGGACAAGACACGGCCGTCGACGCCGTAAGCCGCGCCGTCATGGTCGGACGCGTAGGGTTGTCGCGCAAGCCGCGCCCTGTGTCGTTCATCTTTGTAGGGCCGACCGGCGTGGGCAAAACCGAGCTCGTCAAGCAACTCTGTATGCAGGTATTCGGCAGCCTCGACGCGCTCGTGCGGCTCGACATGAGCGAGTACATGGAGAAGCATACCGTGAGCAAACTCATCGGTTCGCCGCCCGGCTACGTGGGATACGACGACGCGGGGCAACTCACCGAGAAGATCCGCCGTCACCCGTATTCGCTGATCCTGTTCGACGAGATCGAGAAGGCGCACTACGACATCTTCAACATCCTGCTCCAGATCCTCGACGACGGTCGCATCACGGACAATACAGGACGCACGGTGAGTTTTGCCAACTGTATCATCGTCATGACGAGCAACGCGGGTTCCGATGAGAACAACAATGCGCTCGGCTTTACGACGTCGGCGAATGAAGCGGTCAAGTCCAAGATGGAGTCGGCACTCAAGAAATTGTTCCGCCCTGAGTTCCTCGGGCGCGTCGACGAAGTTGTCTATTTCGATATGCTCACCAACAAAGAACTCACTGAAATTGCCGGCATTATGTTGGACGAACTCAGCGAGGGTCTGTCGGACAAGGGCATCACGGCGCAGTATACCGACGCATTGCGCGCGCACATCGTCGACAAGGGTTACGACCAGAAGTACGGCGCGCGTCCCATGCGCCGCCTGATCCACCGCGAGATCGAGACCGCGATTGCAGCTGCGTATATCAATGGCAGTATTGCGGACGGTTCATGCATCACGGTAGACTATGTGAATGGCAACGTCGCCATCTCGTAACTCGTCGTAATGATAAGCAATTATAATAGTATAATAGAATCATTTGCGATCACGCACATATATCTAATTTGAAAGGAGTGCGGTTCGACCCATGACTGTCATCTATGATCTGATCGTCAATCGTCAACCGTCACTGACAACTGTTATGACCAAGGTACTTGCATTCGACTTCGGCGCGAGCAGCGGACGCGCCGTCGTAGGCATTTATGCCGGCAACAGGATCGCGCTGCAAGAGGTACACCGCTTCATCAATCAGCCCGTAGCCGTGGGCGATCGGTTGTACTGGGACATTTTGCGCCTGTTCCACGAGATCAAAGAAGGTCTGCGCGCCTGCGCGGCCGCAGGTCACGGCGACATATCGGCGATCGGCATCGATACATGGGGCGTCGACGTCGCATACCTGCACAAGGATGGCAGTCTGCTGTCCAACGTACACCACTACCGCGACGACCGTACGGCGCACGTGCCATCGTACGTCGACGCACTGCTCGGCGAGGGCAAGATCTACGACTATACGGGCATACAGGTCATGCAGATCAACACGGTCTACCAGCTCGTCGCTACCAAACAGCAGCAGCCGTATATCATGGATCATGCGCACTCGGCGCTGTTCATACCCGATTTCTTCAACTATTTACTCACGGGTGAACGCCGCACGGAGTATACGATTGCATCGACGTCGGCGCTGATCAATCCGTTCGAGCGTACGTTTGACGTCGAGCTCATGAATAAGCTCGGCATAGACCCCGCCATAATGGGTAAGCTACAGGAGCCGGGTACGGTATGTGGCACATTGCTGCCCGCGATTGCCGAGGATTGTGGCATAGCACAGGTACCTGTGATCTGCACCGCGTCGCACGACACGGGTTCGGCCGTGGCCGCCGTACCGTTTGGCGAGGGTGAGCAGCAGCATACGGCGTACATCTCGAGCGGCACGTGGTCGCTGTTGGGCATGGAGTTGCAGTCTCCCGTCATCAACGAGAAGGCCAAGAAGTACAACTTTACGAATGAAGGCGGCGTATTCGGCACGACGCGCTTCCTCAAGAATATCATGGGACTCTGGATCGTACAGGAGTGCCGCAACCATTGGATTCACGAGGGGCATCACATCACGTTCGCGGAGATGGAGATGCAGGCCAAGGCGAGCACCTACAACGGGTACATCGATCCCGACGCAGACGTATTCTTCAGCCCGGGTCACATGCCGCTCAAGATCCAGGAGTATTGCGTGAGCCGCGGCTATCCCAAGCCCGAGAGCATCGGCGACATCGTGCGCTGCGTCTATATCTCGTTGGCCAAGCGTTATGCCGAGGTCATCACGTCGCTCGAGGACGTCGCGGACACGAACATCGACCGTATACGCATCGTGGGCGGCGGGATCAAGGATAAACTGCTCTGCCAGTATACGGCCAACGCCACACAACGTCCGGTACTCACAGGACCTGTGGAGGCTACGGCTATGGGTAACATCGGTATGCAACTCTACGCACTCGGCTGCATCGGCGACCTCGCCGAGCTGCGACGCATCATCGCCGCATCGTCTGAGATGGGTGAGTATCTGCCTGCCTAACCATCGCATTTGATTTCTCCATCACAGTTGCCACGTAAACGTAAAGCAGACCGCTTTACGTTTGGTTTATTTTTCTTTTGGGAGCCAACTATACTATGAAACAAGTCATATTGACAGAGCAGGGCAAAGATAAGTTAGAGAAAGAGCTCGACGAGCTTCGGACGGTGCGGCGCAAAGAGGTTGCCGAGAAACTCAAAGAAGCCAAATCGTTCGGCGACCTGTCCGAGAACAGCGAGTACGACGAGGCCAAGAACGAGCAGGCGCAGCTTGAGACGCGCATCCAGCAGCTCGAGGTCATGCTCAAGCACGCGCGCATCATCGACGAGGAGGATGTGACGACCGACGTCGTATCCGTCGGCTCCAAGGTCAAGGTCGAGTACGTCGACGATCACGAGACCGAGGTATACTCGATCGTGGGTTCGACTGAGGTCGATCCGTTGGCCGGACGCATCTCGGACGAGTCGCCGATCGGCCGGGCGCTCATCGGTCACAACGTAGGCGACGAAGTCGACGTCAGCGTACCCGACGATAAGAACAGCATTATCAAGCTACGCATCTTAGAGATCGACAAAATAGAACTGTAGGGGACACATGGAAAACGGAAACGACGTACTGCAAATTACACAGCACGAGCAAGATGTACAGCAGCAAAACGAGATCGGCGAGCAGCAGCGCATCCGCATGGGCAAATTGTCCGAGTTGCAATCATCGGGCAGCGACCCGTATCGCCACACCAAATTGGACATCACGGCGTACGCCGCTGATATACACGGGGATTACGCGTCGCACGAGGGCAAGATCTATACATTGGCCGGACGCATTATGCAGAAGCGCGGTATGGGTAAGGCGTGCTTCATGGACATACTCGACAGCACAGGGCGCATTCAGCTCTACTGCAAGTCGGACAACATCACGACGCCCGCGTACGAGCAGGTGTTGAAGCTCGACATCGGCGACATCATCGGCGTCGTGGGCGAGGTGTTCACGACGCACAAGGGTGAGATCTCTGTGAGCGTCACGGAGTTGACGCTGCTCTGCAAGTCACTGTTGCCGCTGCCCGAGAAGTACCACGGCCTCCGCGACACGGACACGCGTTATCGGCAGCGTTACCTTGACCTCATCATGAATCCCGACGTGCGCGATACGTTCGTCAAGCGCAGCCGCATCATCTCAGAGCTGCGCCGTTGGCTCGACGCCAAGGGCTTCATCGAAGTCGAAACCCCGCTGCTCACGACGATCGCGTCGGGTGCGGCTGCGCGGCCGTTTATCACGCACCACAACACGCTCGACATCGACATGCGGCTGCGCATCGCGATGGAGCTGCATCACAAGCGATTGATCGTCGGCGGACTCGACAAAGTGTATGAAATCGGCCGCATCTTCCGCAACGAGGGCATGGATCCGCGCCACAACCCCGAGTTCACCATGATGGAGCTGTATCAGGCGTACACAGATTACAACGGCATCATGCAGCTCGTCGAGGATATGGTCACGCATCTCTGTGATACGATACTGGGTACGCGCGTACTCACGTACAACGGGCGTGAACTCAACTTCAACACGCCGTGGGAGCGCATCGACATGTGTGAGGCAGTCGAGCGCATCACGGGCATCAACTACTACGACATCGAGACCGATGATGAGGCGCGCCGCATCACGCGCGATTTGGGCGTCGAGGTCAAGAGTACGGACAAGTGGGGTCACTGCCTGAACAACGCGTTCGAGACGCTGGTCGAGCCGACACTCTGGCAGCCCGCGTTCGTCATGCACCAGCCCGTCGACGTGTCGCCGCTCGCCAAGCGTTGCCCGACCAATCCGCGCATCACCGAGCGATTCGAGCCGTTCGCGGCGGGCATGGAGTTCGGCAACGCATTCAGCGAACTCAACGATCCCATCGACCAGCGGCAACGATTCGTACAGCAAGCATTGGCCAATGCCGCGGGCGATGAGGAAGCGCCACCGTCCGACGAGGACTTCCTGACTGCGATTGAGTACGGTATGCCGCCGACAGGCGGACTCGGCATCGGTATCGACCGCTTGGTCATGTTGCTCTGTGACCTATCTACGATCCGCGACAGCCTACTGTTCCCGACCATGAAACCCGTGTAAGAACGGTTCATAGTCGATAGGCCACAGGCCAAAGTATATTTCTGACTATGACTCTGGCCTTTGGCCTCTAAACTACTGCATATGGATATTTATTCTAACAAAACGCTCAAGGAGCGTTGGCGCGGCGTAGTCGAGCGCAACAGTCTTAACGCGCTGCATACCAAGGCTGGACGTGAAAACTTCTGGTTTCATAACCGTATACCCACGATTGCGACGCTGTTTGCTGTAATTGTGCTGACGGCGTCTATCGTGCAGTGTTCGTTGCAGGTGCATCCTGATCTATTCGTGATGTATGTTGGCGGCATCGGTTGGCCCGACGAGTATGTCGATGCGTTGACCGAGGAGTTATCGCTGTATGTTGCTGACATCAACGGCGACGGCAAGCAAGTCGTGAATTTCTACGTGCTCAACATCGATCTTGAGGCGCCCGATCCCAACGTCCTGCAAAAGCTCTGGATCGAGATGAGCGAGGGCGATACGCGCATGTTCCTGATGGATCGCGAGATCTACGAAGGCTATCTCGATCAGGATGTGTTTGTCGACCTGTCGGAGACACTGTATACGAATACGCCAACCTACGGCGTCGAGACCAAGAACAGCATCTTCTCCAAAGAGAACAACCTTGAGGCGGCGTTTGCAGACATCGTCGCCTGTGTCAAGTTCATACGCCCGGGTCAAGAAGAGAAGCTGGGTCCCATGCAGGACAACGCCATGCGCGTGATAGAGTACTTCAACAAATAATCAGGCTGCGCACAGTATGTCATCAGGGGGCGCGCCTGTATACGGAGGATATCGCGATGGAACTGCAACGTGCAATGGATCTGATCAACGCCGTGCGCGAAAACGTTTCGCGCAACATCGTAGGCAAAGACGAGGTCATCGACAAGATCCTCGCGTGCATGGCGTGCAATGGGCATATTCTGCTTGAGGACGTGCCGGGTACGGGCAAAACGCTGCTTGCCAAGTCGTTGGCGCAGTCGATTGGTGGGCAGTACCGCCGCATCCAGTTTACGCCCGACCTCATGCCCGGCGACGTGACCGGGGTCAACGTGTACAATCAACGCGATATGGCGTTCGAGTTCAAGCCCGGCCCTGTGTTCGCCGAGGTGTTGCTTGCCGACGAGATCAATCGCGCGACGCCGCGCTCGCAGGCCGCGCTGCTCGAGTGCATGGAGGAGCGGCACGTGACACTCGACGGTGTGACGCATCCACTGCCCAAACCGTTCCTCGTCATCGCGACGCAGAACCCTGTCGAGACGGCGGGTACCTTCCCGCTGCCCGAGGCGCAGCTCGACCGATTCATCATGCGCCTGTCGATGGGGTATCCGAGTGCCGATGAGACCGTCGACATCATACGCCGATACGCCGATCCCACCCCGCCGCAGCCACTCTCGCCTGTCGTACAGGCCGAGGACGTCGCGGGCATCATCGAGGCGGGCGCGGGCGTACATATCTCAGATGCGGTGTTGCGATACATCGCGGTCATCGCCGAGGCGTCGCGCGTAGTCGAGTCGGTCGCGTTGGGCTTCTCGCCGCGCGGCGTACTCGCGATGGTGCGCGCGTTACGCGGGTACGCGCTGACCAAGGGGCGCGACTACGTACTGCCCGACGACGTCAAGGCGCTCGCGCACAGCGTGTTTGCGCACCGCATCATCACACGCAACCTCTACGGTCTGTCGTCTGGAGCCAACGAGGTGTTGGATAAACTGCTGCACGAATGTCCCGTGCCGACGGAGGTTTGATATGGCAGTCAAGACTACGCTCTATCAGCAAGATCTAGAACAGATGCTGTCGCACTATGACTTGGGTGAACTCGTGGATTTTTCGCCCATATCGAGCGGCAACGTGCAGACGAATTACTATGTGACGACGACGCAGTGCAAGGCCGTGCTGCGGCTGTATGAGAATCGCACGTACAATTCGGCGGACTACGCGTACTACGAGCGCGCGCTCACCCATCATCTGCGCGCCAATGACTTCCCGTGCGCCGCGATATACCCGACGCGCGACGGCGACGTGCATTTATATCAAGGCAAGCCGTATCTGTTGTTCGAGTTCTGCAACGGCGCGCACGTCGAGTCGCCCAACGATGCGCAGTACGCGAACCTGATCGAACTCATCGCGCGACTCGGCCATCTGACCAAGGGTCTGCGGTTGCCGTACGAATCGGTGCGGCTCAATTATCATCCTGCGACGTGTGCGCGGTTGGCGCGTGAGATCGCGGATCAGATCGGCACAGACAACGCCAAGCGTAAGCTCGAGTGGTACATGCACGAGTTGGACAACCTCGTATTGCCTGACGATATGACGATGGCGGTCTGTCACAGCGACTTCCACTTCACCAACGTGCTGTACGACGGTGACGACATCGTCGCGCTGATCGACTTCGACGATGCGAACTACACGTATCTGTTGTTCGACATCATCGCGGCGACTGAATGCTTTGTTCCTGCGTTCAACCACGATACGTGGCAGAACTTTGCGCCTGCGGCCGACTTGATCGATACCGAGGCGTTGCGACGCAACATGAACCTGTATCGGCAACATATCGAGTTGAGTGAGACCGATATGCGGTACGCGTTCGATGTACTCAAGTTGAGTATCTTCATCGACTGCCTGTGGTTCTACGAGCGCGGCGCGTATACGGATTTCTACGAGCGGCGCAAGATCGATGCGCTCGACGCATTGGGCAGAGAACAGTTCACCAAAGCTGTATTCGATTCATACTGTTGATGCTATGAATTACATCTGGGTATTGTTGGTATTTGCCGTACTGTTTAATATCTATGCGTTCGCCGTGCAGAAGCTCGGGTTTGCGAGGCTCACGTATCGGCGTTACTTTAATGTGCGCTCGTGCTACGAGGGCGAGAGCGTCGAACTCGTCGAGGAGATCATCAACAACAAGTGGCTACCCATCGCATGGGTGCGCGTCGAGAGCGAACTCCCGCTTGAACTCGACTTCACGAACAGCATCGACACCCACATCAGCGCGCGGACGCAACACCGCTCGTTCTTTCATCTCGGCATGTACCGTTCGATCATACGCCGCCACACATTGACCGCGACCAAGCGCGGCATGTATCTGCTCGGCAACGTACACGTGACGCTCGGCGACGTAATCGGGTTTGGCGGCAGTACGCGGCCATTCGATGTGAACGCCGTGCTGCTCGTGTACCCGCAGTTGCTCGAGGGTAGCACTGATATGCCGACGATTCGATGGCAGGGCGACATGGTCGTCAAGCGTTTCATTGTCGAGGACAGATTCTTGGTCAACGGTATACGCGAGTACATGACGGGCGACAATCTGCGTGAGGTGCATTGGAAGGCATCTGCGCGGCGCGGCGACCTCTGCGTCAAGACGCACGACTTCACGGCCTTTTCGCGCCTCGTCGTCTACCTAAATTTGCAGACGCGCGAGGAACAGTGGGATCAGATGTCGGCTGCCGATGTAGAAGGCGTGGAGAACGCCGTACGCTACATCGCATATCTCACGCAGTACGCGTTGTCGCAGGGTGCGGAGGTGGGGTTCTGCTGCAACGGATGTCTATTGCCTGACAAGGACAACGTCGTGCGCATACCGCCCGCCGCAGGTTCGACGCAGTATAGCGTACTCAGCGAAGCCTACGCGCGGCTGCATCTCTTGCGCGTGCGTTCGATCGTCCATATGCTTGAGGGCGAGATCACCGCGCATACGACAGGCATGGACATCATGCTGTTCTCACGCTACACAACGGAGTATATGGGCAGTCTGATCGAACGATTGCGCGTCATGGGCAATAACGTTAAAGTCGTCGATAGTTTTTGATTTGATATTTTGATATTTTGATATGGAATATACGATTGATATAGAAGTATACGGCAACCCGTTGACGCTATCGGCGTGCGACGGGTTATTTTCGCCGCGCCATGCCGATACAGGTACGCTGCTCATGCTGTCGAACGTCGAGCTGCGGCAGGGTATGCGAGTACTCGACTTGTGCTGCGGCTACGGCATCGTGGGGATCGCGGCAGCCAAGGTTGTGGGTGATGGCAACGTCGATATGTCGGATGTCGATGCGACGGCAGTCGCGTACGCGACGCGCAACTGCGCGGCGAACGGCGTGCAGTGCAACATCGTGCAGAGCGATGCATTTGCCGAAGTCAAGGGTAGCGGCTACGATTATATCCTATGTAACCCGCCGTATCATACGAACTATGCCGTGGCAAAGAGCCTGATACACGCGGGGTACCACCGCCTGAAGCGTGGCGGTAGCATGGTATTTGTCGTCAAGCGCGAACTCTGGTATAAGAATAAGTTTATCTCCGTGTTCGGCGGCGTACGCATTGTGCGCGAAGGTGGGTAT
>CAYPOE010000017.1:0-15115 GCA_964412285.1 uncultured Eubacteriales bacterium
CAGGAGTAATCGACTGTTGTCCGTCACACAGCGCATTGGATGGGTTGTTGTGTACATCGATGATGAGTCCGTCGGCACCCGCCGCCGCAGCCGCGTACGACATGGTCTTGACGTATCGCGCGTAGCCTACGCCGTGCGACGGATCCACGATGACGGGTAGATGCGAATGCTCTTTGATCACGGGGATCGCGGACAGGTCGAGCGTATTGCGCGTAGCGGTTTCAAACGTGCGGATGCCGCGTTCGCAGAGGATGACGTTGTGGTTGCCACCAGCCATGATGTACTCGGCACTCATGAGTAGTTCCTGGATCGTGTTGGACAGTCCGCGCTTGAGCAGTACGGGTTTATTCGTCTTGCCGAGCTGTTTGAGTAGTTGAAAATTCTGCATGTTGCGCGCGCCGACTTGCACCACGTCGACGTCGGCGAACAGGTCGAGCTG
This sequence comes from uncultured Eubacteriales bacterium, assembly GCA_964412285.1. Taxonomy (GTDB): domain Bacteria; phylum Bacillota; class Clostridia; order Monoglobales; family CAYZNM01; genus CAYZNM01. Next base: position 440 of record CAYPOE010000017.1, read on the forward strand.
CGACAGATCCATGATCTCGGACACGAGCGGCAATCCGCTCAATGCTTTGGCTTTCAGGAGCAACTCTATGCCATTCTCGCCGAGACCTTGGAATGCGTACGGCGATGTGCGCGGCTTGAATACGCCACCGCGCAGCATATGCGCCCCTGCGATCTTGACCGATGTTGCGATGCCGCAGATCTGTTCTTCGGTCTCGACCGAACACGGCCCTGCAATCAGGCTGAAATGTCCGCCGCCGATCCTGACGCCGCCGACGTCGACGACGTCAGGATCGGCGGCGGACATTTCAGCCTGATTGCAGTCTTGTACGGCTCACTGACGCGCGTGACGGTGTCTACGATGTCGATCGTGGACACCAAGTCCGTGTCTACGACGGAGGTGTCGCCGATCAGGCCGAGTATGGTCGAGTATGCGCCTTTGCTGACGTTGATGTCGAGATTCATGCCGCGCAGCCACGTCATGAGCCGTTCGAGTTGTTCCTCGCTGTGTCCTTGCTTTAATACGATGATCATAGTGCCTCCCAAAGTCTCGTCTATCCGTTTGAGGATGGATATAAAATAAAAACACCTTGCGGTATACAATCCGCAAGGTGTCTGTTTTCTTTGGCTTATCCCAAGCCGCTCACCTACGCATCATCGCATACCCAAAAGCCGTTACGGTAAAAGCCGTAAAAGCTAAAAAAGTATGCAAAATATACGTTGTGTAACGAGGGCATGGTTATCTCCGCGCCAACGTGCCGCCGTATGGCAACATGTTGCATATTTGAAAAAGAACGTAGTACTTCTACATACACATCATAGCACACTTCACAATCGGTGTCAATGCCGCGTGCTGCTTTATCATGATCTATATGCAATCTATGCGTAATATATTAATACTGCCCGTAATTTTGTATAACCTGCATAATCAGTCGCATACTCGACAGCAGGCTACCGTTGTTGATCGAGCCTGCCGTCGTGACGTTCAAGCCCTTAGTGCCGCACGCGCGGATCATATCGATGTCGCGGCGCACCTCGCTGACGATGCCCTCTACATCATTGCGCATAAACGTAAATGGCGCGAGACAGCCGTCGATGCGCGCGTTGGGCAAGTATCGTCTGATCTCGTCGACCATCACCGTAGGGCCGAAGTTCACGCCTGTGAGGTCGAGTCTGCCGAGTATGGGCAACAGGTGCGCCATTGCGGAATCCGAATGCTGATAGCGCATATCATACGCATTCGGCGACACGCGATCGAACACTGACTTGAGTACGGGATAGCCGAACGCCTCGTACATCGGGGGCGTGAGCAGATTGCAGTCGTCGTCGGCAAACGAGAAGCCGTACGGCAGTGTATCCTCGGTGTAGCCCGCCTCGTCGCGGAACAGGTCGATATACGCGTGGACAACGCGCGCAATCGCGTTGGAGAATCGCGTGAAGAGTTCGGGCGTGTCGTAGTAGAGAAACAGCAAATTCTCTACGCCGTAGATCGACGTCGCCAACGTGACAGGGCCGCGTATGTGTGTGAACGGGCGGGGTTTGACGCCGTAGGCTTCGTAGATGCGCCGCTTCTCGGCGTACCAGTTGGCGGGCAGCACGAAATCCCGCAAGTCGACGCGTTCGGCGAAGTCGAGTTGCCGTTCGAGCTGTTCGACCGTCTTGATGTCGCTGTGCAGCCACGTCGTGTGGTTGACGATCTCGTACCGCCCGCCGAATACCTCGCCGATCTGCCGATACGGCGGCAGTATCGCATCGGACGGCGGCAGATCTTCCGGCAGCAACCGCAGTCCGACGGCACGCTCCGATAAGTCGTTATACCGCGTGTTGAGTGCAATGCGTACCTCGCGCGGCGCTTCGACCCACGGGTGGCCGTCTACGCCGAGTTCGGCGTAGACGCACTCCTCGCTCATGCGGATGTCGAGCGCGACCTGCGGCGCGTCGGCGGCGAAGCAGTTATCGACGTGTGCCCGTGCGTCGTCGTGCCAGAAGCGTTCAATGTCGAGTGGTTGCATGTTCATAGAATCACTCATAATGGTATGCGCTGCTTGAGACGCGCACTCTCGATGGCCTTGTAGACCATGCGAATGCTGTGTATGTTGTCGCGACAGTCGGTCTGCGGACGCGTGCCATTGGCGAGTGCGTCGAACATCTCGCCGATGCAAGCCGCGTGTCCTGTGACGATGTCGGTATCGATGGGCAATTCTTGAACATCGCCGTCCTCGGTCTGGTAGCGCAGTACGCTGCCGCCGTCCCAGGAAATGCCGCCATGTTCGCACGATATACGCCACTCGCTGTTCCACGACGTATTGAGTCCCTTTGCGCACCATGACCCGCGATAGTCTAACACAGCGCCATTGTCGAGTTCAAAGATGCACGCGGCGTTCGCGTCGCCGTTGTACCACGACCACGACGGGTTATACTCGTGCGCGTAGACGGCGACCGGGTTGAGCCCCGCGATATATCGCGATGCGTCGAACGTATGGATCGCCATGTCGGCGATCAGCGGCGAAGCCATCTCGTCGCGGAAACCACCGAAGTGTACGCCGATCTGGAAATTGGCCGAAATGTGTCCGATAGCGCCCGGTATGCCCGAGGCAATGAAGCGTTTGAGCGCGACGATGCCGGGTGCGTAGCGGTAGTTCTGCATCACAAAGTACGACTTGCCCGTCGCATCGGCACATGCGACCATGGCTTCCGCGTGTTCGAGCGTATCGCTCATGGGCTTCTCGCCGAACACGTCGCAACCCGCATTCAGTGCCGTCGTCACGATGCTGTAGTGCGCATCGGGCGGCGTGTTGTCTATGACGAGGTCGGGCGTGGTATTCCCGATGGCGTCGGACAGCTTCTCGTATATGGGAACGTTCAGGTGATACTTGGCGCGCTGCTGTTCGGCGTGCGCAGGTACAATGTCGCAGAGTCCGACGAGGACACAGTCCTCGCGTTTGGTCAGAATGTCGAGCCATACGTTGGATATACCGCCGCAGCCCGCCAATACGATCTTATACATATCATCACCTATGGTTTGGGATTGGGTATGAACGCGCCGCCCCTGCACTGCTTGAGGTAGTTGAGCGCGTGAACCTGCCCTGTATACTCAAGTTCGCCGTTGTACACGGGATCATGGAAGCCCTCGATGTCGACGGAGCCACTGTAGCCGTTCATGCGTAGGATGCTGATGATGTCCGTCCAGTTGGAGTCGCCGAAACCCGGCGTACGGTGCCAACAGTAGGGTACGCCGCTGTGCGTGCCACATTCGCGGATGACATCCCATGCGACGGTCGCGTCCTTGCCGTGGATGTTGAACATCTTGCCGACCCATTTGCGCAGCTGCGGAATGGGGTCGACGAGCTGTACCATCTGGTGGCACGGTTCCCACTGCAAACCGATGTTGTCATACGGCAGCGCGTTAAACATGAGTTCCCATGCGCGCGGCGTAAACGCCATGTTCCAGTAGCCCCTGCGCCAGTCGCCACCCATGTCACAATTCTCGAACGCAATGCGTATGCCCTTGTCGCGCGCCTTCTCGACGAGCGGCTTGTAGACTTCGACAAAGCGCGGGATGGATTCGTCAATGGGCACATCTACGACACGACCCGTGAAGCCCGTGACCAAATCGGTGCCGAACAGCTGGGCTGTGTCGATCAGCGCATTCCAACTGTTGCGCGCGCTCTCGGCGCGCCCGTCGTAATCCTGCGCGTTGCCGTATACGCCGATACACGAGATCGTACAGCCGCTGTCACCGAGCAATTCTTTGACTTGTTTGGCCATTTCGGACAGATCGTAGCCTTCTGCAGTCTCCCAGAACGAGATGGCGAAGGTTTCAAACCCATGCGCGATGAGTTCGGGGATGGTGGCGATATATTGCGGAGAAACAATCGTACCGATTTTGATGTCTGTCATATCGATCACCTATCTATTGGATGTCGTATACGCGCCCGTCGTCTACCGACACGCGCGTGCCTGTCTGACTCGATACATAGCAGCAGAGTACGAGTCGAAGCGCGTCGCGCGCCTCGTACACCGTCGCGATGGGTTCACGTTCGCCCTTGATGAACGCCGCAATCGGTGCGGCCTGATTTGCGATGCGCGCGCCGTGCTGTGCGGGACTGGGTATGTTGGAGTGCGTCCAATCGCCGTCGCCCACGACGTACCAGCGCAGACCGTCCGCATCGTGTGGCAGCATGGTCGATGGGCCGTCGCCGTAGTCGAGCAGGATCGCGCCCTTCTCGCCGTAGACCTCCATCGTCGCCTTGGCCGCCGCCGTTACGAAGCAGCAGTTGATCTCGGCGAGCATACCGTTGGGGTAGCGGAAGATGACGATGCCGCTATCGTTAGGCATACGCTGGGTATCCGCCGTCGATAGCTCCGCCGTCACGCTCTCGGGCATACCGAGCAGGTACAGGAAGTAGTCGATCGGATGCGACGAATCGTCGGCGAAGATGTCGCGGTTATCGGCAGGATTGTTGTGCCACATGCTGTAGAACCCCTCGTTTCCGTGGAACCACAGTCCGTGCCGACGCCTGACGCCGAATACCTTGCCGATCGTGCCGTTGTCAATCAGCTCTTTGATCTTGAGGTTCTGCGGATCGACGCGCATCTGCATACCCATCGAGAACCGTACGCCGTACTTCTCGACCGCCGCGACGCAGCGGTCGGCCTGTTCCATTGTGAGTGCGAGCGGCTTATAGCAAAGGATCGTCTTGCCCGCGGCGGCGGCCTTCTCGACGAGTTCGCAATGCAGTCGTGTCTCGGCCGTGATGACGACTGCGTCGACGTCGGACGCCAACAATGCCTCGGGCGTGTCATACGCATGTTCGAACCCCAATGCGGTCTTAGAATTGGCCAGCCGCGTCGCATCGTGATCCCACCCCGCGACGATCTTGACCCCGAAGTCGCCGTCCTGCCACGCCTTGCCGAACGCCATGATGTGTCCGTGCGCGAAACCCAATACGCCTACTGTTTTCATAATTCCTCCATGCGTTGCATGTAATCTGGCGTTGCATGTGATATGATCTATTTTTCATGCCCTGCCTTGGTGTGCAAAGGCAGTTCCAATGCGTGATATGCACGCTCCCACTCGGCGACGTTGGCATTCTTGGCATACTTCCGCGGATACTCGGCATAGATGCCTGCGGAACACAGCTGTCCCGAACCGTATGTATCCTCTTTCGTACCATCGACCGCCGGATCGACATAGCGCACGAACCAACCTTCGAGTCGCCGACGCAATTCAAGCACGGAGGCTTCGTAAGCCGTGTCGCCATAGAGATTGCACTGCTCGTCGGGATCATTGACCAAGTCATAGAACTCGTGCGGACCGTACGGGTAGCGATGCACGTACTTGTGCGTCTGCGTGCGGATCATGCGGACAGGGCCGTACTCGTCGTACACGACGACGGCGTCGTCCGCACAGTCGTCGCCCGCGAGCGCGGGTACCATGCTGTGACCCGGCAGATTGACGTGGACGCGCGTGTCGCAACCCGCGAGTTCGAGAATCGTCGGGAATACGTCGTACGCCGACAGCATCGCGGCGCGGCGTGTACCTGGGGGTATGACGCCGGGATGGCTGATTACAAACGGCACCTTGACCGATGTATCATACATGTTCTGCGGGAATGTGCCGTTGCCTTTGCCCCAGATGCCATGATGTCCCATGTTCATGCCGTTGTCGGCCGTGAAGATGATCATCGTGTTGTCGCGCAGACCGTGCCGGTCTACGAAATCAATGATGCGTCCGATGTTGGCGTCCATTGCCGTGATCGCCGCGTAGTAGCCGCGCAACGCCTCGCGCCGCTTGGGCGTGCCATGGAAGCCCCTCCATGTGCAGTTGGGATGTTCGGGCACATCGGGCACGCCATCAAAACTACAGTGCTCATACATGCCGATATACGCAGGGGGATGATGCTCGGCCTCCCATGGCGAATGCGGCGCGGTATAATGTACACTCAAATAGAATGGCTTGTCATCCTGTGCCATCTCGTCGAGGAATGTCAGCGCCTTGTCTGTGATGAGGTCGGTGACGTACTGGCCGCGCTCGATCGTGATGCCGCCGTGCTCGACCATGTCGGCAGCCATGTAGTCGCAGCCGCCCATGCCGATCGTGTACCAGCGATTGAAACCGTGCTGGGGATTGATGCTGTCGCCGAGATGCCACTTGCCCGAAAGCGCGCAGTTGTAGCCGTTGGCCGCGAGTACGTCGGTGTAACAGATCTGCCCGTCGAGGTAGCGGATGGGTTTCTTCTCCTCACGATACGCAGGGTGATCCAGTGACGCGAACCGTTCGGCGTCGATGTTGCCACTCCTGAGCCAATCGTGTACGCCGTGCGCCGATGGGATCGTCCCGGTGAGTAATGATGCTCTGGCAGGCGAACATACGGGCGATACGCAGAAGAAGTTGTCGAGCACGCAGCCGCTTTGGGCGAGCGCGTCGATGTTGGGCGTATGCAGGTCGCGATTGCCCATGCAACCCGCCGCCCATGCGCCTTGGTCGTCAGATAGGATGAAAATGATGTTGGGTCTACTCATGTTTTGCTCCAACGCAAACAAGGGTAAACGTACGCCTACCCCTATCAAGTTTTGAACAAGACTCTATGAACGCGTTGCCGATCAGATGTTCTCCGATAGACCATCGAACAGTGAGAAGTCGTCACTGCTGAACAGCTTGTCGCAGTCGAGGATCAAGTACAACGTGTCATTGAGTTTGCCAAGGTTTTTGATGAATTTATTGGAAAAACCACTGCGAGCCGACGGCGGCGCGATGATATTCTTAGGCTCGAACTGCACGACCTCAGACACCGTATCCACAATGAGTCCCAACATCAAGCCCTGTACCATGATGACGATGATGCAGGTACGCTCGTTATAGTCCTCGGGCATCTTATTGAGGCGCGCGCGCATGTCGACGATGGGGATGATGATCTCGTCGCGTAGGTTGATGATGCCTTTGATATAGTGCGGCAGATCGGGTACTGTCGTGATGGGCAGCATCTGTTTGATGATGCTGATGTACGACAGTTCGATGCAGTATAGCTCGTTGTCGACGTAGAACGACAGATACTTGCCGCTCATCTCATCGACGGCGTCGATCTGGTTATTCACGTTTTCCATAGGATACCTCTTAAATTGCATTCCAACGCGCCCGACGCGGAATGCGGACGCGTTGGAATGGGCGAAATTATAGCGCGAACGTCTCTTTCATCATGTCGCGGATCTTGATCTTCTGTGGGCAAGCGGATTCACACGCGCCGCAATCCGTACACTCGTCGATCGACTTGCCGTGCCACGGATGCGTGCCGACGAGCGCGAGCTGCTTACGCGCAAGCTCTTCCATATCGTAGACCTTGATGTTGTTGTACTGTGCAAGGATGAATGGGATCTTGATGTCGGCCGGACACGGCTGACAGTAGTTGCAGCCCGTGCAGTAGAGCAACTCTTTGACCTGATTCGTAATCGCCGCGATCTGCTCGAGTTCTTTCGCAGACAGCGTGTTGTCCTCGGCCGACGCGACGGCGATGTTCTGCTCGACCATGTCCATGTTGCCCATGCCCGACAGTACGCAGTCGATGTTGGGGTTGGACATGCAGAAGCGCAGTGCGATCTCGGGCGTACCTGTGACCGCGCGATCCATGGCCGCCGACAGCTTGCTGCTGTTATATGACAGTCGGCCGCCGCCTACGGGACCCATGTTGACGATGCCCAAGCCCTTCTCGTGCGCATACGCGATCGAAGCGGCGTTGGCCTGATCAAATATGTTGTACTGGCAGAGGATCGACTCAAACAGTCCGGTATCCACGAGTTTGATCATGTTCTCGGGCTTGTCGTGGAACGAGAACGAGATGTGGTTGATCATGCCCTGTTCTTTGGCGCTCTGCATGGCCTTGTCGAGTCCGAGCGGCAGTACCTTGTTGTTATACGCATCCCAACCAATGCCATGGAAGTGGTAGAAATCGATGGTATCTACGTCGAGTTTCTTGAGTGAATCCTCGAGGATCTTCCAATAATCATCGACTGTGTTGACGCGGTCGAGCGGAATCTTGGTCGCTATGCTGACCTTGTCGCGCCAACCCTTCAGCGCCTTGCCGCAGACCGGCTGACTCTCGCCACCACAGTACATCACGGCTGTATCGAGATAGTTGACGCCCGCCTCGAACGCGCGGTGGATAATGGCGATCGCCTGCTCCTCGTCGACGTGCTCCTCGTCGCCGACGCGCACCATGGGCAGACGCATCGCGCCGAAACCCAAACGAGAAACCTTCTTGCCTGTCTTGCCGAAATCTTTATATTGCATAGAACCCCCATAAAACTTATGAATATTTTAAGTAGCAGTTGGCGGCCGAAAGCTGTGGGCCGTCAACTGGGAATGGCTTATTTCTCTTCTTTCTTAGATTCTTCTATGACCTTCTGTGCAACATTCTCGGGTGCTTGCTCGTAGCGCACGAACTCGAACTGGAACTTGCCGCGACCGTGCGTCATCGAGCGCAGATCCGTCGCGTACTTGTGCATCGTAGACATGGGTACCTCAGCCTCGACCTGCTGCATGTTGTCGATCGGATTCATGCCGAGCACGCGTCCGCGGCGCTTGTTGATGTCGCCCATGATGTCGCCCATGTACGAGTCGGGAATCGTGACCGTCAGCTTGCCGATCGGCTCGAGCAGTACGGGCGACGCCTTCTCCATACCCGCCTTGTACGCGAGGTTGGCTGCGATCTTGAACGCCATTTCCGACGAGTCGACGGGGTGGAATGAACCGTCTACGAGCGTCGCCTTGAGGTTCACGACGGGATACCCTGCGAGTACGCCGTGGAGGATGGACTCCTGCAAGCCCTTCTCGACTGCCGGGAAGTAGTTGCGCGGTACGCTGCCGCCGAATACATCCTCGGCGAATGTCAGACCCTCTGCCTCACCCGGCTCGAACACGATCCAGACGTGGCCGAACTGTCCGTGACCGCCCGACTGCTTCTTATGTCTGCCTTCGACGCGCACCTGCTTGCGGATGGTCTCACGGTACGGCACGCGCGGCTCGCGCATCTCTACGCCTACGCCGAACTTGGTCTTGAGCTTGCTCATAAGTACGTCGAGGTGCTGCTCACCCAAACCGCTGACGATCTGCTGATGCGTCTCGGCGTTGATGTGTACTGTGAATGTCGCGTCCTCTTCACGCAGCTTGGCGAGTCCGGAGCTGATCTTTTCTTCGTCACCTTTGGCCTTGGGAAAGATGGCGAGCGACAGGTTGGGCTTGGGGAATATGATAGGGGCCAACTCGACACTGCCGCCGTGCTTGCAGAGCGTATCGTTGGTCTTGGTATCGGCGAGCTTGGTGATGATGCCGATGTCACCTGCAGCCATCGTCGTCGTCTCGACCTGCTTCTTACCGCAGACGAAGTACATATGCGCGATGCGCTCGTTTTCGCCCGAACGCGCATTGGTCAATGTGACGTCGTTCTTGATGTTGCCGCTGTACACGCGGAAGTAGCTCGTCTTGCCAACGAACTGATCGGCTACAGTCTTGAATACGAACAATACAGGGTCGGCATCCGTAACCTTGACCTCTTTGCCATCGGCGGCCTTGACAGCCGGGCGATCGAGCGGCGACGGCGCGTATTTCGCGAGGAAGTCGCAGAGCGCCGTAACGCCCGTATTGGCCAAGCCCGAACCGTAGAGGATCGGTGCAACGAGGCACTCGCTGATGCCCTTGCGCAGACCTGCCGTAATCTCGGCGTCGGTGAAGGACTCGCCGCCATCCTCGAAGAAGCGTTCCATGAGTTCGTCGTCGGTCTCCGCGATGAGTTCGATGACCTTGGTGTAATATTCCTCGACTTGGTCGGCGACGTCGGACGGCATGTCGGTCGGAGTCAACTTATTCTTGTCGAACTTGTACGCCTTCTTGGTCATGACGTCAGCGACGCCAATGACGGCTTCTCCCGACAAAATCGGCACTTGCAGCGGTACAACAGTCGAACCGAATGCCGACATGATGCCGTCGGTGACAGCGCCTGACTCGGATCGGTCATCGTCTAACTTGGTAACAAAGAAGATACGCGGTATCTTGTTTTCGGCACAGTAGCCCCATGCGTTCTCGGTACCCACCGACACGCCGGCCTTGCCGTCTACGACGAGCAATCCTGCATCGGCGACGCGTACGGCTGAGAGAACCTCGCCCTCGAAATCAAAATAACCAGGGGCGTCCAACAGATTAAACTTGACGTCGCCACACATGAACGAAGCCAACGCAGTGTTGATCGAGATCTTGCGCCGAGTCTCCTCGGGATCGTAGTCGGTGACGGTCGTGCCGTCCTCAACCTTACCCAAACGATCAGCCGCGCCATTGTTGAACAGCATCGCCTCGCACAGCGACGTCTTACCCGCGCCGCCGTGTGCAAGCACCGCGATATTACGGATTTTATCAGAAGTTACGTGCTTCATAAGTCCCCTCATTTTTCTCAACCCCGACAGACATCTGGAGGTTGTTTTGATATGGTAAATACCCGGCGGCGTCAAGCCCCCGATGCATTCTTATTCTGCAAACACGCTACTACTTGTGATACGTTCCCTGCTACCTGTTTGATTGAATTTATTTCTGTAGATTGCTGTGACGATTTGCGGATTTATCGATTGATATAATGGATGTACTGCACAAATGCGATACCCGGCTCTTCGAGATCCTTGCACCAACGTTTGACCCATTCGAGCGACACATACCCGTTGTAGCCGTCGCTCGTCAACAGATCCATGACGTCGGCCAATGGCACATCACCCTCGCCCGCGAGTTTATACGCCACGGTGCCGTCGACGACGGCGCTGTCCTTGATGTGGACGTGGCAGATCAGCGGTTTGAGTGCGGCGTACGTCGCCGACACGGGTTCGCCAAAGTATCGGTATGGGTGGTGGACGTCCCAGAGTACGCCGATGCCCGTCTGCCCGCTCTCGCTGATCAGCGACTGCATCGTAGACGACTTGGCAAATACGCCGTTGGTCTCGATGAGCAACGTCAGTCCGTGATCGTCGGCAATCGCGCCCATTTCTTTGAGTCGCGACGCGACGAGTTGTATGTCTATATCTTTCGATGGGGCGGGATCGGTATCGCCCATCACACGGATGTACTTCGTACCCACGAGTTCAAGTGCCGCCGCGAGCTTGATGTAGTCCGTAAGTTCCTGCTGATACGGATAGTCGGGCTTGTGCAGGTAGGCGTTGGTCGTGAGAATCGGAATCTCGAGCGAGCGGCGCATGAGTTGTTCGATCGTACGGGCGATGTGGTCGGATGCGAACGCCTTGGCGCGCGGCGCGTAGAGCTCGTTGCCTACGCCGCGTACCTCGATGCCGTCGTAACCGAAATCCCGCGCCATCGACACCACCTCGTGAAACGCCATGCCCGGACAGCCCAACGTGGAAAATGCGGTTTTAAGTCGATTCATGTTATACTCTAAAATTGTAAGAAAGGGATCCTTATGGTTATGCGCCCAGTAACGCTTTGGCGGCGTCGCGCAGTGCCTGTTCGGTCGCCGATGCGGACGTCGCATCGTCCGACTTGATGAGCAAATACACCTTGATCTTCGGCTCGGTACCCGACGGCCGTACGACGACGCTGGTGCCGCCCTCCAGCTCGATGTACACGACGTCGCTCACGGGCAATTCGAGCGGTGTGACCGCGCCCGTGCCGCCCTCGACGCGTTCGCGCGAGAGATAGTCGCGCACCGCGACGATGGACATGCCGCCCAATGCCGACTCGTCCTTGACCGCGCGTACGCGCTGCATCGCAGCCTTCATCTGCGCAGGACCTTCGACGCCCTCGTAGAACAGGTTGATGTTGGACTCTTTGTAGTAGCCGTACGCGTCGTAGAGCGACTGCATGGCCTGCGGCAACGTACGGCCTTGGCTGTGATGCCAAAGCGTCATCTCTGCAATCAGCATCGATGTGACGATTGCATCTTTGTCGCGCGCGTGCGTACCTGCGAGGTAGCCGTAGCTCTCCTCGAACCCGAACACGTACGCGTGCGAACCCGTCTGCTCGAACCCCTTGATCTGTTCGCCGAAGAATTTGAACCCCGTCAGCACCTCGACGTACGTCAAGCCGAAACTTTCCACAATGGCGCGCGTGAGTTGCGTCGACACGATCGTAGAGATGACCGCGCCGTTGGTCGGCAACGTACCGTTGGCCTTGCGCTGCGAGCAGACATAGTGCGTGAGCAGCGCGCCGACCTGATTGCCCGTCATGAGTACGTACTCGCCGTCCGCGCGCACTGCGATACCTGTGCGATCCGCGTCGGGATCCGTCGCAATGATGAGTTCGGCGTTGTGTTGCTTGGCGAGTGCAATCGGAATTGCGAACCCCTCTTTGTCCTCGGGATTGGGCGACACGACGGTCGGGAAGCCGCCGTCGGGCTTCTCCTGCTCAGGCACGATGATGATGTTGCCGTATCCCGACCGCTTGAGTACCTCGGGTACACACGTGATGCCCGTACCGTGGAACGGCGTGTATACAATGGGGAAGTCCGGGTATTGTTTGGGCAAGTCCGGGTATACGCGCTGCGTCATGACTGCCGCGAGGTACGCCTCATCGACTTCTTTGCCGATGTACTCGATCAAGCCTGACTCTACCGCGTCGGCAAACGGCATGGTCTTAGGCGCGAAGATGTCAACGTTGGGCAACTCTTTGAGTACCACGTCCGATACATGCGGCGGCAACTGCCCGCCATCGTCCCAATACACTTTGTAACCGTTGTACGCCTTGGGATTGTGGCTCGCCGTAATCACGATGCCTGTCGTCGCGTTGGTATGGCGTATCGCGAACGACACCTCGGGTGTGGGACGCAGATCCTCGAACAAGTAGACCTTGACGCCGTGCGCCGCGAGTACAGCGGCCGCGGCCTCGGCGAACAGTCGACTGTTGTAGCGACAGTCGTAACCGATGCACGCACCGCGCTTATGCAAGCTGCCGTCGGTATCCGTGCTGTCGACATACCGCGCCAACGCCTCGGTCACGTGCCGCACGGTGTAGATGTTCATCGCGTTGGTACCGTCGGTCATGATGCCGCGCATACCCGCCGTGCCAAACTCTAAGAAACGGTGGAACCGCTCGAAGATCGTCGCGTCGTTGTCCTGTATCTCGCGCAGCCGCGCTTTGGTGTCGCTGTCGACGACGTCGGACGACAGCCAGTATTCATACATCGCCTTATAATCCATACGTTCACCGCCTCGTTATAATACTATCGTGGGTTCGTAACGTCCTGCAATGCCGCACGCTATGTCCCGGCCGATATGTATGCCGCCCGCGCCAAGTACGCGCGTGACCGTCGACATCGCGATGTGCGGCATGTTGTTCTGCTCACTCAGATGACTCAACAGCACGTATTGCAGTCCGCCGTCGATGAGCATCGTGATGAGTTCGCCGCAATCGTCATTCGATAGATGCCCGCGTTTGCCGCGCACCCGCGCCTTGAGTTGCGCGGGATACGGGCCATTCATCAGCATGTCTATGTCGTGGTTGGATTCGAGTACGATGGCCGCGCACCCGCGCAGCGACCGTACCGTACCCTCCGTAATGCAGCCCATATCCGTCGCGACGGCGACCGACGTGTCACCGAGGTTGAAGCGGTAGCCCGTGGGCTGCCGTCCGTCGTGCGGTATATCAAATGGGATGACCTCGACGTCGCCCATGCACAGTGGGATATTCTCCCCAAATACGAGCATACGGCGTTCGTCGATCTTACCGATGTTCATGCCCTGCCACGTACCCTCCGACGCGATGACAGGGATCTTGTACCGCCGCGACAGCACGCCCACGCCCGACGTGTGATCGCTGTGCTCGTGCGTGACGAGGATGTAGTCGATGTCGCGTACATCCTCGCCGATGTTCGACAGCAGGGACGTGGCGGTTGTACCACTCACGCCACAGTCGATCAGCAGCCGCACGTTGCCGTGGCGCAAAAACGTCGCATTGCCGCCCGAACCGCTTACCAATGTTACAAATCGTGTCATGTGTGAATGATTTAGCCCACCACCGACGCGCGCGGCTGCTGCCACGTGTCGAGCTTGTGTTTGTCTTTATCATCGGAGCGGCGCACGATGTTCGCGCCGAGTCCGCGCAGTTTGCCCTCAATGTTCTCGTAGCCGCGCTCGATATACTGTAGGTTCGTGATCTCGGTCACGCCGTCGGCCATGAGTCCCGCGATGACGAGCGAGATCCCTGCGCGTAGATCCGTGGCCTCAACCGACGTACCCGTCAGACGGTTCACGCCCTCGACGGCCGCGACATGCCCGTCCACCTTAATCGTCGCACCTAAACGCAGCAATTGGTCCACATACTGGAACCGGCTGTCCCACACACCCTCGGTTACGTAACTCGTGCCGGGTACCGTGGTCAGCAGCGTCACGATCTGCGGCTGTAGATCCGTTGGGAAACCCGGGTAGGGCAGCGCCTTGATGTTGGTCTTACCCAGCGGCCCATCGCGCGTGACGCGCAACGCGTCATCGTACTCCTCGATGTGTACATTCATCTCCGTCAGTTTGGCGATGACGGACTCCAGATGCTTGGGAATCACGTTGCGCACGACGACGTCGCCGTACGTCGCGGCTGCCGCGATCATGAACGTACCTGCCTGGAGGTGGTCGGGGATGATCGTGTAGGTGCCGCCGTGCAGTCGCTGCTGACCATAGATCTTGATGACATCGGTACCTGCACCCTTGATGTTCGCGCCGA
>CAYPOE010000018.1:0-14927 GCA_964412285.1 uncultured Eubacteriales bacterium
GTTCAGGCGGAAGGCATCCTGACACCGATAAAATGGGAATTATTTGAAGAGAAGAAGAACTTGGCCTTCACCAGCGACGCATACCCCGAGGTATTTTTCGGCGGTCTGCTCACGCCTGCCCAAGAAGTGAAGTACGGCGGCGAGGGCATACTCATCCCGTTGGAGGATCTGATAGACAAGTATGCCCCAAACATCGTAGCCATGTTCGACGCCAATCCCGGACTCAAGGCCTCGATCACCACACCAGACGGACACATCTACTCACTGCCGAACATCACCAGCGCTTCGATAGGTATGATCGGCAGTCCCAACTGGGTGAACATCCAGTGGCTCGATGCGATGGGGATCTCCCCCGACGATCTGCCTGAGGATGTAAATGAGCTGTACGATTTCATGCGCAGGATGCGAAAAGAAGATCCGAATGGCAATGGCAAAGAGGATGAGGTGCCATTCACTTTTGCCAGCGTCAACGGCAACGCATTGTTCTTGAACTTCGGCCCGCCCTTCGGCATACGCAGCCGCACCGCATACGTACAAGACGATGTGATCAAATACGGTATGCTCGAGAACAACGTACTGCCCCTGCTCGAATACCTGAATAAACTATGGAACGACAAACTCATTGACCAAGACGGCTTCACGCAGCAGTGGGCGGATCGTACCGCCAAGGGCGCCGAGAATATGGCCGGTATGATGGTGGAGGCGATCCCGCAGGTGGCATTTGGTCAACCTGACGCCACGGAAGCGGCGAAGTATCCGCTGATGCCCGCGTGGAGTTCGGACTACGCGCCCAAGACAACACTGCGCGGCACGGGTCTGACAACGGGCGTATTCGCCATAACGGATAAGTGCCAGCACGTCGAGGAAGTCATGCGTTGGGTCGACTACCTCTACTCCGAGGAAGGCTCGTTGTTGGTACATTACGGCCCTCCCGGCAACCTGTATAAAGTACTCGATAACGGATTGTTCCAATATATACAGCCCGAGGACGGCCGCAATACAGAAGAAAAGCGCGGCGGGGAGATCACGCCCGACTGCGGTCTGCCGTTGCCCAAATGGGTACGCGCCAAGACCGAAGGCAACTGGGATGATCCGTATCAACCACTCCGAATCAAGAATATCGATGAGAAGCTGTGGCCATATGCCGTTCTCGCCCTCCCGAACCTCTACTATACCCCTGAGGAACAAGTGCGGCTGGATATACTGACCACCGATCTAAACAAGTACATCGACGAGAATGCCGCGAAGTTCATCACCGGCGAGCGCGCGCTGTCTGAATACGACGCTTTCAAAGAACAATTGAAGAAGATGGGCGTAGATGAGGTTATATCCATTACACAGGCCTCCTACGACCGATGGAAGAATGCCCAATAAGTATGCCCTGCAAGCAAACCCAATGCCCTCCGCCACGTCGGAGGGCATTTTGTGACGGTGGGTATCCGTTGGACATTCTTCTCAGGTTCGTATGCAATACGACGTGTGACAACGCAGCTGTCGTCACACTGTACGTTATATTCAGTTGCATAGAATCACCGTTCACACACGTCGAGGAGGAGATTGCTGGACGCATTCACGACGCACGGCGGCAGGACGCATCCTTGTGTAGACTACGCGTTTGCAAAAGCCAAGTACGACCCATCGGCGTCGAGGTTCGCCTGCACGCCGATGGGGAATATCGCATGTTTTGTGCCGTGCCCAAAGTCATCGGTGTAAATCACAGGGATGTGATTGCGGGTACCAAAACGTTCTAAGCAACGCAACAGATCTTCGGGTACGTCGGCGGCGTAATGTCCGAAGAGCAGACCCGACACATTGCGCATGAACGCGCTCTGCTCGATGAAAGCGAGATAGGTACCGACTGCCCCGACGTTGCTGAAATGCTCGTGATCCTCAAGAAATAGCAGGTACTGCGTGTCTGTGCGATACGTAAAATGCGTATTGGCGAGCATGAGGCCGAACAACGAGGTGTAACCGCCGATCAACGTGCCTTTGCACGTCCCGCCGCGTAGCGTCTTCCAGTCGCTGTCGCTTACAAATTGTTCTGCGTCATACCCCTCGACGAAATGGGCACAAAACTGCATGTAATCATAGTATCGCATGTCGGAGAACTGCCCCGCCCCCCAGCCGTAGTATGTGACCAATCCCGTCTGTGCGTGGATGGCATTCAGAATCGATGTGCCATCGCTGTAGCTGCTGAACAGTTTGGGGCGGCGGCGTATGGCGTCGTAATCGATGAGCGGCAAAACCTCGACCGCGCCGTCACCCCCGCCAAACAGGATCATCTGCACATCGTCGTCCGCGACCAAGGCGTTCAGATCTGCGGCGCGCTCTTCCGCACTCGCGGCGTACCCATACGTAGCCCTTTGGATGTTCGCGCCGAGTTTGGTTCTGTATCCCAGGCGTTCGATCGTCTTGAGAATGGGTGTGTATCGTTGCATATCGGCCACATGGCTTGGGCAGAATATGCCGATGACGCCGCCTTTGGGCAATCTATTGGCTTGCATTTGCTACCTCCCTGTTTGGTTTGCGATAGGGTATTATATCATGCAAGTGGGATGTTTTCAAGCAGGGAAGCGTTTGTTGTGGCATAAAATACATAGACGATTTGCCCATCATATGGTATACTATAAAATGTCACTATACACGCTACTGGCGTTGTTCACGCGATTCATATTTTTGTCGATACTATCGTTATGAATACTTTTATCGAGCGCATCGGCCGCGACGCCGCGCTGTGCACATTGCCCAACCTCATCGGCGAACGCCGCTTCCCCATCGCCGCCCACGGCGTCAACGAAGCCGCCGTACTGCCGCTCGCGCTGACGCTGTATACCTGCGTCGATGCGCTGCTCATCGTTACACCCGACGCCGTATTGGCCAATGCGCTGCACCACGATCTATCGCGCTTCGTCGATACGCGATTGCTTCCCCCGCGCGAACTGCTGTTCTACGACGTAGACGCGGCGCTGTCGGCCGCGGTATCGTCGCGCATATCGCTGTGTGCGGCACTGCTCGACCGCACCGCGCAAGTGCGAAATGGAGCACAAGTCGTCGTGACCTCGACCGATGCGCTCATGACCCCCGTGCCGCCGCCCGACACGTTGCGCCGCCACACGCTGTCGATCCAACAGGGCGACGTCGTCGACGTGGCGGACATCACGCGCCGGCTCATCGATATGGGTTACGCGCGTGAAGACGTCGCTGAACACACGGGACAGTTCGCGGTACGCGGTTCGATCATCGACATCGTACCGCCCAATGACGGCGCCGACATCGCGCGCCCGATCCGCATCGACCTGTTCGGCGACGAGATCGACGCGTTGCGCATCTACGACCCCGACACGCAGCGTTCGATCGACAACGTGGGTTCGGCGCGGATCTTGCCCATCACCGAGACGCCGCTCCACAGTGACGCGTACCGCGCGCTGCTCGATCGCATTCGAGACGTCAAGGGCATTCACAAGCGCGACGTCGAACGCTTAGACGAATGCACGTCGTTCCCGTCGATCGACAAGTACTTGCCACTGCTGAATGGCGGCTTCTCGTGCATATCTGACTATATGCCCGACGCGGTTACGCTCTGGGTCGAGCCGGAGCAGATCACGGCGCGCGCCGAGAATCTCCAGTGGGAGAAGCAACAGAACATTGTCGACTTCATCGAACGCGGTGTGTTGCCGCCCGAGTTATGCGGGGCTGTCAACAGCGAGCGCTACTACATGCCGTACGGCCAGTTGCTGCGGCTCATCGCGGCGGGCAACGGCGTCTGCGCCGAAGCGTTACCGCACGCGTCACGCGTATATGCACCGCGCGGCATCGTGAGCGTCAACGCCGAGCAACACGTCGAACTCCACGGCAGCACCGAACTCTTGGCCGAGAACCTCAAGTCGTACCACGACAGCGGATACACCGCCGTCGTATTCGCCAACGCCGAAGCCACTGCGCACTCTGTCGTGCGGCTCTGCGACGAGCACGGCGTGCGCGCGACCTTCACGCCCGACGTGAACGCCATCCCCGACGCGCCCTCTACCCCGGGCTTGCCCTCTACCCCGGGCTTGCCCTCTACCCCGGGCTTGCCCTCTACCCCGGGCTTGCCCAGCATCTACGTGACGACAGGCACGCTGTCGCACGGCGTGACGCTGCCGTCGGCAAAACTCGCGCTCGTGTCCGACCACACGCTGTTCGGCACGCGTACGGCGGTCAAACGCGTACACAAGCGGCAGGGCGCGCGCATCACGGACTACATGGAGCTGTCGGTCGGCGACTACGTCGTGCATCAGAACCACGGCATCGCACAGTTCATGGGCGTCGTGACGCTCGACCGCGACAAGACCAAGTCAGATTACCTCAAGCTGCAATTCTCGGGTACCGACATCATGTTCCTGCCCGTACACGCGCTCGATCTACTCTACAAGTACATCGGCAAAGAGGCGCACGTCAAGCTCAACAAGCTCGGCGGTACCGAGTGGGCGCGCACCAAGTCGCGCGTCCGCGCCGAGGTCGCCGAGGTCGCCGAACGGCTCATCAAACTCTACGCGATGCGCGAGCATACCAAAGGCATTCAGTTCCCGCCCGACAACGAGTGGGTTGCGCAGTTTGAGGAGGCGTTCGCATACGACGAGACCGAGGATCAGTTGCGGTGTATCGAAGAGGTCAAGGCCGACATGGAGCGGTCGCGCCCGATGGATCGACTGCTCTGCGGCGACGTGGGCTTCGGCAAGACAGAAGTCGCACTCCGCGCGGCGTTCAAGGCCGTGACGGGCGGGTATCAAGTCGCCTACCTCGTGCCGACGACGATTTTGGCGATGCAGCACTACCGCACGTTCGTGCAGCGGTGCGAACGCTTCGGCATCAACATCGGACTGTTGTCGCGCTTCCTCACGCCTAAGGAGTCGAAAGAGACCATCAAGCGCGTCGCCACGGGTGAGTGTGACGTCATCATCGGCACGCATCGCATCCTGCAAAAGAGCGTCAAGTTTCACAAGCTCGGCCTCCTCATCATCGACGAGGAGCAGCGGTTCGGGGTTATGCACAAGGAGCAGATCAAGGAGCTGCGCGGCAACGTCGACGTACTCACACTGTCGGCGACGCCGATCCCGCGCACGCTGCACATGTCGCTGATCGGCGTACGCGACATGTCGCTCTTGGAGAATCCACCGCGCAACCGCTACCCTGTATCAACCTACGTCTGCGAGTTCAACCCCGAGATTTTGCGCGACGCGGTACTCCGCGAGGTCGGACGCGGTGGACAGGTCTATTACTTGCACAACCGGGTGCAGTCGATCGATAAGGCCGCCGCGCTGATCCAGTCGTTCTCGCCGAGTCTGCGCATCGCAATTGGGCACGGGCAGCAGGAGCAGCTCGACGAAGTCATGCGCGAGGTACTCATGCACGAGGTCGACGTGCTCGTCTGTACGACGATCATCGAGACGGGCCTCGACATCCCCAACATCAACACGATCATCATCGAGGACGCGGACAAGATGGGTCTGGCCCAGCTGTATCAGCTGCGCGGACGCGTCGGGCGCGGCAGTCGCCCCGCATACTGCTACCTCACGTATCGGCGCGACAAGATCTTGAGCGAGATCGCAACCAAACGCCTCAAAGCCATCCACGAGTTCACGGAGTTCGGCAGTGGATTCCGCATCGCGTTGCGCGACCTCGAGATTCGCGGCGCGGGCAATCTGCTCGGCGAGAAGCAGCACGGTCATATGGACGCAGTGGGCTACGATATGTACTGTCGCATGTTGGCGGACGCGGTCAAGACGCTCGAGGGTGGGGGCGACGCAGGTGCGCTCGACGAGCCGCCCGTCACGGTCAGCCTATCCGTCGACGCGTACATCGGCGCGGATTATATCGAAGATGATCAGCTGCGCATCACGGCGTATCGCCGCATCTCGGGCATCACGAGTACGGCAGATATGCGCGACTGCGTCGACGAACTCTGTGACCGCTACGGCGAACCCGCCGACAACGTCATGAACCTCATGCGCATCGTGTTGCTGCGCCGCATGGCCGAGCTGCTCTCGATTACCGAGATCAGTCAGTCCGATGGCACGCTACGGTTCACGCTCAAGGGCGAGCGTGCGCCCGTCGAGGCCGTAGTCAAGCTCTGCGCCGAGATGAAGGGCAAGGTGCGGCTGAATCCTACGCACTTCACCTATAAATACCAAGGCCGCGTACTCGACGCGGCGTATGATCTGTTGGGGATGCTGTGCAAGCTCGCCGAGGTCGAAGTGCCGTAGACGGACTACAGGATGTTGTGCCACGTAGCGGCACTGTGCGCGAGCAGGCGTGAGGCGACGATCTGTGCCGTCGCGAGATGCGCAGAGCAGTCGGCGTCGGCCTTATCGGCCGCATAGGTACGCGCGCTCTCGAGTGCGACGGTCAGCGCCTCGATCGAGATGTGATCCTCGGACAGGTAGAGCAGCGGGATACGCTTGCGCGCCGAGATCAGCGCCTTGCCGATGGCAGTATCGGCCGCGTCGTAGGATTTGGTCTGTATGCCCGACTGTGCGTCGCCGATGTGCGCGAGTACTTCGCGCATGGTCTGCGACGTATAGTGCGACAGGCCGAATACAATGGCGAGACAGATGGCCAATATAATCAGCGGGGTCAGTAGATTCCTCATCATAATAAGATAACAAGCGAAAACTCCGTGGCTAGTATTGCGTCTTGGGCGGCGGATTGGACTGCTGCTGCCCCGTCTGGACGTTCTTGTTCATGATCAGCGAGAAGGTGCCGTTGGTTTCCATGATGCCGTAATCGACTTGTAGAATGTCGGCGCAACCCTGTTGCCGCAGGATCTGGTTGAGGTCGTCGTGCGAGAGGCGCAACCGCGACAGTTCGTCTTTCTTGACGTGACCCTTGTGTATGACGATCGTGGGCTTGCCCATCACGACGCGGCGCATGAAGCGAAAGCGCACATTGCCGACTGAGATGAGCAGGTCGAGGACGACGATCACGTAGATGGGCAATAACCCTGACACGATGGGCAGTTCGGCGGTCTGCATGGGGATCGCGGCGATGTCGGAGATGATCATCATCGCGACGAGTTCGGACGGACTCATTTCACTGATCTGCCGTTTGCCCATCAGGCGCACGGCGACGATGACAAATACGTAGAGGATGATGACACGAAAAAATATAGAAACCATAAGCAAACGGGTATAATAAGCAGTGAATAAAGAAACGGTATGTAAAACTATTTTGTCCAAGGCAAGACCAATTATTCTGTTGATCCTTAGGAGGGATACGCATCATGACAAAGACCCCATCCGATTCCGTCACACAAATGACGCAGCTCGTGCTGCCCGAGGATGCGAACTTTTTGGGCAACCTACTCGGCGGGCGGCTCATGCATCTGATCGACATCGCCGCCGCCATCACGGCGCAGCTCCACAGCGGCCGTATGGTCGCGACGCGCGCGGTCGACTCGATTGCGTTCGATCATGCGATCCCCGTCGGCATGGTCGTCATGCTCGAGGCCAAGGTCGTGTGGGTCGGACGCACGTCGATGCGCATCAAAGTCGCCGTGCGTAAGCGCAACACGGTTACGGGCGAGATCGCGCACACCAATACCGCGCTGCTCACGTTCGTCGCACTCGACGAACACAAGCAGCCCGTTGAAGTCCCGCGTTTGCAGCCAGTCACCCACGAGGAAATGGCCGATTACGAGAAGTACGCGTATAAAAAATAAACCCCCGCGCGGGGGTTTATTTTTTAGCCTTTGGTCACGCGCATGATGTCACCGTTGATCTCCTCACAGCGCAGATTGCCGTAGATCGTGACGTCGCCATGGATCTCGCTACACTCGACGATGTCGCCGCCGACTTGCGTCGCACCGTGGATGCTGTCGGCCGTGAGGTTGCCGCCCGCCTTGGCGCCGTTACCGATGCTGTCGCAAGTGAGGTTGCCACCCGCCGTGACGTCGCCACCGACGCTGTCACACTGCACATCGCCGCGCGCGTTGACATTGCCCCCTACGCTGTCGCAGGTCGCGGTACCGCTGGCTTCGACATTGCCCTCGACGCTGTCACACTGCACGTTGCCGCCCGCCTTGACGTTGCCGCCCACGCTGTCACAGGTTATGCCGCCGCCGCAGTTGACGGACCCTTCGACGCAGCCACAGTTGATGTTGCCGCCGCAGCTCACGCTGCCACCTACATCCTCGCAGTTGACGGCACCACCCGCGCTGACGTTGCCATTGACCTCGCCACAGTTGACGGTACCACCCGCGCTCGCGTTGCCCTCGATGGTCTCGCACTCGATGTTGCAGCGGCAGTCGACATTCAGCGCCTTGCCGCCGTATCGGAACGTGAAATCCCTCGTCCTTCCGTGATCCTCGATCAGCGTGTGGCCGGAAAATATCGCAACGTGCAGCGTATCGTCGTCGTCCCACGGCAGCGACTTGCGCCGCGCACCTTCAGATTCGGACGCATTGGATGTAGAGGCAACCTCGGGCGCGGGTACGGCGGGGGTGATGCCGAACAGTGCGTCGATGCTCACGCCAAAGATTTCGGATAACTTGGGCAGCAGCATGATGTCGGGCGAACACTGCACGTTCTCCCACTTGCTTACGGCCTGGAACGTGATGCCGAGTTGGTCGGCGAGACCTTCCTGCGTGATGCCGAGTCCCTTGCGGTACAGTACGATGTTGCCTGCGAGTTTCTGTGCGTAGTCTATCATATGTGAAACCTCCGTGTATGATTTCAGATCAACGTTGATATGTTGAGTATAGTATACACGGATAGAAAGGCATTGTCCATCGAGTATTTGTTGAATAGAGAAATATCCCAGATTCAACTTGAGGTTGAAACTGGGATATTTAGCGGATTTCTGGGATTTTTTATTGGATGCGGATTTGATACTGACTCAACCAGTAGTTGACCTGTATCATATACCCATACAACTGCGGCGCGCTCATGAGCTGGCCGTAGAATGTCTGTGCGTAGTCCGACTTCTGCCGCATGAGTTCGAGCAGCGGCTCGCGCTTGATCAGCGCGTGGATCGGCGATGCGTCGTCGTAGAGGATCGTCGTGAGGATGTCGCGCACCGCGGCTTCGTACGCGGGATGGTGCGTCTTGGGATACGGCGACTTCTTGCGTTCGGCGACGGATGGCGGCAATATCCCACGCAATGCGTAGCGGAGCAGCCCCTTCTCGCGCCCGTTGAGCATCTTCATGTCCCACGGGATGTTCCAGACGTACTGCGCAAGGTTGTGGTCGGCGAACGGCACGCGCACTTCTAACCCATGCTTCATCGACATGCGATCTTTGCGCTCGAGCAGCTGTCCCATGAACCACTGGATATTTAAGTAAAACAGTTCGCGGCGACGCGTCTCGCGCGGGTTCTCGCCGACGTTGCGCGGCGTGCGTTCGATGGTCTCGAAGTAGCGGCGCGTCACGTACTCGAGCGGCTGTGCGGCTTCGGCGATGTCGTCGTGCAACAGCGACACGCGCGACCGCACGTTGGATAGCCACGGGAAGCCGTGCGTATCGAATGCGGCCTGCGACGTGAACCACGGGTAGCCGCCGAAGATCTCGTCGGCACACTCGCCCGATACCGCCACGCTGTGTCCACGCTTGATCTGCCCGCAGTACGCCATGAGCGACGAATCGATGTCGGCCATGCCCGGCGCATCGCGCGCGATGACCGCGTCAAACAATCCGGCCGTGATCTCGTCCGTATCTGTGAGCAATACGTTGTGTTTGGTCGCGAGATCGCGCACCATGACCTCGACCCAACGATCGTCGGCGTCGGGCTGAAACTTGGACGCTTTGAAGTAGAGTTCGTTGTCGACGTAACCGAACGAGTACGTCGAGAGCCGCTCGCCCTTGTCGAACGCGAGCTGGTTCGCGGCGATGGCCGAGATTGCCGACGAATCGAGTCCGCCCGACATCAGCGTACAGAGCGGCACATCGGACACGAGCTGGCGCGTTACGGCTTCGCGCAGCAGACACCGCACGCGTTCGGCCGTCACCGTCAGACTGTCGCGGTGCTCATGCGACTGTAGTTCCCAATACCGCCGCTTGCGCATCGACGCGCGTTCGGCGATGATGTAGTGTGCAGGTTCGAGTTCGTAGGTGTCGTCAAAGATGCCCACGCCCGGCGTATGCGACGGGCCAAGTGCGAATACCTCGCACAAGCCGTCCATGCCCACGACAGGCTCGACGCGCGGATGGGCGAGCAGACCCTTGGGTTCCGACGCGAAGATGAACTGGTTGCCGCGCTCGCAGTAGTAGAGCGGTTTGACCCCGAACCGATCCCGCGCGAGGAAGAGCCGCGCCGCGCGCTGCTCCCAGATCGCGAACGCAAAGATGCCGTTGAGCCTACCCAGACAGCCTGCACCCCACTCGATGTACGCGTCGAGCAATACCTCGGTGTCGCATTGCGTGAGAAATTTATAGCCGAGCAGCTGCAACTCGCCGCGCAACTCGGCTGTATTATATAATTCGCCGTTGTAACTGATTACATACGTCTCAAACCCGACGCTGCGCGTCATGGGCTGCGCGCCGTTCTCGACGTCGATGATGGCCAGCCGCCTGTGTCCGATCGCCGCGTTGTGCGATATATATGTACCAGACGCGTCCGGCCCGCGATGCGCCAACGCGTTCATCATGGGATACACCGCCTCCGGCGCATCGATCTTATCATTGAAGCTGACAAACCCCGCTATGCCGCACATAAAACCACCTCCATGGCACTGATTGTGATGCTGATCGTGATGCGAGTGATGCTGCTGCTGGTTACGGCACTGATCGTGCCGGATGCATCGAACTATTGTTTGATGACTTGGATCGCGTTGCCGCTCGTATAGCCATAGACCCACGCGTCGCCGTCGTGCAGGATCTGCGGCATGGCGCGGATGGGTAACCCGATGTAGCGCGGGCGGCGCGACGTCGTGTCATAGACTGCGAGCGTACTGCTGCGCGGCGGCACGTACGAGATGCGGTAGGCGCGGTCGGTGTTGTATCCGACAACCTCGTCCTCCGTCAGATCATCGAACGCGTCGGCCTCCATCGTACGTTGCGTCGCGTACGGCGCAATGAGCGGCGCGCGTCCGACGCCGATGCGGTCGTGGCGCACGATGCGCAATGCCGCCGCGCGCAAATCCATCTCGCGCGTCAGGGCGTAGTAGTGAACCTCCCCGCCGTCGCAGCCTGCGATGTGCAGCAGATTGTCTGTACACAAGCGCGGTTCGGACAGGGCAGGCAGACCGTCGGTCGCCACGAAGGGGCCGATGCTGCCTGCGACGCGGCGGATGCCGACGCCGTCGGCGCGTTCGAGGTAGAGCAAGATGCCGTCGGGCGCGTTGCAGGGCGTATAGCGCAGGACGTAGTCGATGGCCTGCGGCTCGCTCTGTTGCGGCGTGTCCGTGATCAGCAGCCTCTTGCCCTCGTGGCGGATCAGGTAAAACATGCGTAGAACGCCATTGTACGCGACCAACTCGAACCCCTTATCGTAGTACCCCTTCTTGGCAGGTACGAGCAGCGTCTCCGTCTGCCACACCGGGTCGCCCTGCGCGGTCAGAGGACTGCCGCCACGCGCGTAGAGGATCTCGCCGTGCTTGTTCTGGTAGATCACGTGAAGTTGGCCGTCGTGGTGCAGCAACGCGAAGTCAGGCTCGGCGCCCGCCATGAACAGGCGGCGTTCGCCGAGTATACCATTATGTATGTCGTAATAGCAAAGACAACCTCGACTGTGCAGTATGCGCCACAGCCCGTATTGCGTGCGAATCAGATATTGCTTCATGGCGGTATCCTCGACACAAAAAATCAGACGCGCATACGCGCCCCCTATACAGTGTATGATGTACGGCGTGAAAGTATGACAAAAAAATAATCCCCGCGGAATCCGCAGGGATGTATGATGTACCGATGTGGACAGGCTAGGCTGTAACGCGTCGGCGCGCGGCGCGATTGCACATTCAATCGGGCAGCAGGATGTATGACGCCGTACCGCGCAGTGGTGTACCGAGGATCAGGTTGTCGAGGAAGTACACGACGCGCTGCTCTACGTCGATATCCCGCAAGGTCTTGCCCGACGGGGAGATGATCGTCGCGTCGGACGGGATCGTCAGGATGATGTCGTTGTTGACCGGCGTCAGTATGACGGAGCCGTCTTCGTTGGGCGTCTTTTTGAGGACTTCTAAGTAGAGTGCGTTCTGTTCCTCGGGCGACTTGTTTGCGATGATGGCATAGGCGTAGACGTCGGGCGGCGTGGTTCGCGGAAGCGATATGTCGTGGTAGACCGTGATGTTCTCTCCCTTTTCGAGGATCTCGGGTGTTGTGATGGTTTTGCCCATAGAGTCCACGATGACTGTACCTGTGTCGTAGCGCACATTCAGTTCTCTGACATTGGGGTTGCTGGTGACCGACATCAAAAAGCTGCCCGCCTGCGGCGACTTGGGACTTGCGGTCTGTATCGTGCCGTTGTCGGCGCGGATGCGGATCCGCGGCGCGTTGTCGACCGATCCACCGACATAGGACCCTGCATCCGTCATCACAGCCGAATCGTAGCGGTCGCCGATCTCGATCAGCGACTTATCTCGTCCAACGATCAATATCGCTACAAACACGCACAGCGCGGCGGCGAGTCCTATGGCAATCGCCTTGTTTTTGCTCAGTTCCATATTGCGCACCTCAATCATCGATAAGATCAGCCATGCAAACAAAATAACGGACGATGTGTCCGTTATCCGTTGTACATGCCTGCTTATTGATATGATGAAAGGAACCCAAGTATGACAAGCTATTGATGTACGCCGTTGATGTACTGCTTGATGACGTCGATGCCCACCTGCATCATGCGGCGTACGGGCTGGATTGCATTGGGGTTGTCGATGTCGTACAGTTCCAACCTACTGTATATACCCAACATCATGCACGTCACAGTGTCAAAGAAATCCTGATGCGACACGCTACAGTATATCGTACCGTCGGCGACCCCCGCTTCCATGCTGCGCATGATGTTATCCTGGATTGGCCGAAACAAAGCAAACACATCATCCGTCGAAGCGGCCCAGTTGCGGTTGCGGTCATACAGCAGATTGTAGCGCACAAGCTCAAAGAAGAAACTGAGCATATGCGGTCTTTCATCCAATAGATCCAGAAAGACGTCCAAATACGCGTTGACCCGTTCGCCGCCCGTGGGTAGCATGGCAATCGGCGCGTAGTAGTCGCGACTTTCCTCTATGTAGCCCGCTATAATATGATTGGCCGTCGCCGTCACGATCTCGGTCTTGGATGGATAATAACGGAAGATACTCGTACGCGTGACACCCGCGCCCTCGGCAATCTGATCAATCGTCGTATTGACGATGCCTTGCTTGAAGAACAAATCAGCGGCGACCTCTACAACACGCAAGGCGTTGCGGTCTCGTTTCTCTCTATGTTTAGTCATATGTGTCTTTTGTCATATATGATGGATGATAGGAGGTGGCATTCAAACAGGATTAGTATATTTTTATTTTAAAATTATACACGATGCACTGGCATGTGTCAAGCATTCTGTGAGGATATTTTGCCGGGGTCTCTATTGGTGTGAGACAGACGAAACAGCGCCAAAGGACTTGACACGACGATGGTCTTTTGATATGCTTTTGATGAAGCGCATTTATGGATCACAATGATCAGAATGAGAAGGTGGGAGTTTCTATGTCTAGGATCGAGGAGATGTTGCGGTTTAACAGAACATTTGTAGAAAATCAAGAATATACCCAGTTTGACACGACGAAATTTCCAAACAAGAAAATTGCGATACTCACTTGTATGGATACGAGGCTCACGGAGCTTTTGCCCGCCGCCCTCAATCTCAAAAATGGGGATGTAAAAATGATCAAAAACGCCGGGGCTTTGATCAGCAATCCGTTTGGAAGCGTTATGAGAAGTCTCGTTGTAGCGATCTATGATTTGGGCGTGGATGAGATCTTGGTGATCAATCATTATGATTGTGGTATGCAAAACATAAACCCAAAGACACTCATCGACAAAATGATTGGCAGGGGAATCGATCCCAAAGAATTGGAGTTTATCGGCAACTTGGGTATTGATCTGCACAATTGGCTAAAGGGATTTGAAAATCCACGCGTATCTGTGAAGAAGACCGTGAAAATCATCCAGACACACCCCCTTATCCCCAAAGATATGACTGTTTCAGGGCTTCTGATCGACCCTACAACAGGCAAGGTGGACGTTGTGGAGTGAAGACCATGGACGGCATTCGCATGGCGGGCATATGCATTCACAAAGAAAAGGATTCGTCATACGCGAAACATCGCGCACTCACGAACCCTTTGCTTGTATGTGCTCATATTGAGTACGATTCTACGTACGATTCTTATTCTTTGATCGAACCGATCATGACGCCCTGTACAAAATACTTCTGTACGAATGGGTAGATCACGAGGATGGGTACCGTCGCGACGATGATCGTGCAGTACTTGACGAGTAGGCGGAACATCTCCACGCCCGTCTGCCCTACGCCCGCACTCATCTGCGTCATGGAGTTGGTCGCGTTTTGCAGCAGGATCTCACGGAGTACGAGCTGCAACGGCCACTTGGTCTTGTCTGTGAGGAACAGCGACGCGTTGAACCATAGGTTCCAGAAGCCGACCGCATAGTACAGCGCGATAACGGCAATCGTCGCCTTGCCCACGGGTACGACGATGCGCCATACAATCGTAAGCTCTCCTGCGCCGTCGATCTTGGCTGATTCAATCAGCGATTCGGAGATGGCCGTGAACGAGGTACGCATGATGATCAGGTTCCACGTCGAGACGAGGATGGGCAGGATGATCGAAGCGCGGTTGTCGAGCAGACCGAAGTTGCGCACGAGCATGTAGAACGGGATGAGTCCGCCTTGGAAGTACATCGTGAAGATGATCAACTTGAGCACAACTTTGTTCCAGTACAAGCCCTTGCGCGAGA
>CAYPOE010000019.1:0-14839 GCA_964412285.1 uncultured Eubacteriales bacterium
GGTGCCTTTGGGGTTGATTGATTTTTTGTAGGTGTTACGGGAATTGTCCACTCCCTGACAAACACACACCTTGACAGATCCCACGATTCATGCTATACTATCCCTACTATGAAAATCTACACTACAGCACCTTCGACAAAACTGAATGCCCTTCGACTTAACCTTATCAACCTTCTCCTTAGCGGACTGGGACAATTGAATAAGGTTAGGTGTTTTGCCGTAATGCAGAGTGTAGCGCGTAGTGAAGTGGCGATGAGATAAATTTCGTGGCCACAGGTCACGTATATAGCGAGCAACCGTTACTGTAACTCACAGTAACGGTTGCTTTTTATTTTGCCCGATTCATCAGCCACACAAATCATTCACGGAGGTGGTATCATGAAAGAATTGCGGCACATCACAGTCGGCGATATGTTAGAGGAAACGACCAACCGTTTCCCGCTGCGACAGGCAGTCAAGTACATCGAGATGGAGTTCGATAAAACGTACTACGAGTTCAACCACAAGGTCGACCGCATCGCCAAGGGTCTGCTCGGCATGGGATTCAAAAAGGGCGACCACGTCGCCGTATGGGCGACCAATTATCCGCAGTGGCTGACGCTGCTCTTCGCGACGGCCAAGATCGGCGTCGTACTCGTCACGGTCAATACCAACTACAAGGCCGCCGAGCTTGAGTATCTGTTGAAACAGTCCGACTCGATTGCGGTGTTCATCTGCGACGGCCTCAAAGACATCGACTGCGAAAAGGCCGTCTACTCGATCTGCCCCGAACTCAAGACCTGCGAGAAAGGCAAGTTGCAATCTGCACGGCTGCCTATGCTGCGCACCGTGGTATCGTTCGACAACCACTACGACGGTATGTATCACTGGAACGACATCGAATCCTTCGGCATCCTCGTGTCCGACGCGCAGTACCAAGCCGTCAAGGATAGCCTCGACCCCGACGACGTCATCAATATGCAGTACACCTCGGGTACAACGGGCTTCCCCAAGGGCGTTATGCTCACGCACAAGAACATCGTCAACAACGGCCTGTCCATCGGCGACTGCATGAAATTCACCGAACAGGATAGATTATGTATACCCGTACCCTTCTTCCACTGCTTCGGCCTCGTACTCGCAATCATGGCGTGCGTGACCCACGGTTCGACCATGGTGCCGCTGCTCTGGTATACGCCGATGAAGGTCATGCACACGATCGAGTACGAGAAGTGTACGGCGGTACATGGCGTACCCACGATGTTCATCGGTATGCTCGAACACCGCGACTTCGCACTGTACGACTACTCGTCGCTGCGCACGGGTATCATGGCGGGTTCGCCGTGTCCGATCAAGGTCATGCAGGACGTCGCCGACAAGATGAACATGCGCGAGATCACGATCGCCTACGGCCAGACCGAAGCGTCGCCTGTCTGCACCCAGACCACCGTCGACGACAGCCTCGAGCGTCGCGTCCACACCGTCGGACGTACGCTGCCCTTTATGGAAACCAAGGTCGTGGATCCCGAGACGGGTGCGGAGGTACCGACGGGTACGTCGGGAGAGTTCTGCGTACGCGGATACAACGTAATGAAGGGTTACTACAAGAATCCCGAGGCCACGGCACAGGCCATCGATGCGGACGGCTGGCTGCATACGGGCGACCTCGCTTCGGTCGACGCGGACGGCTACTACAAGATCACGGGACGCATCAAGGACATGATCATCCGCGGCGGTGAGAACCTCTTCCCCAAGGAGATCGAGGACTTCACGTTCACGCACGGCGCGGTCAAAGACGTGGCCGTCGTCGCCGTACCGTCCAAGAAGTACGGCGAGGAAGCCTGTGCGTTCGTGATCTTGAAAGACGGCGAGAACCTCTCGGAGGACGACCTTAAAAAGTACATCGGTGATCATCTGGCTAAGCATAAAGTACCACGCTACGTCATCTTCACGGACGCGTTCCCGCTCACCGCGAGCGGCAAGATCCAGAAGTTCAAGCTCCGCGAGATGGCTGTCGAAATCCTCGGTCTCAGCAGCGTCGCCAACATCGAAACCGCATAACTTGCATCACTTATGTAAACTCATATAGACTTATGGAAATAGAAACAGACTTACAGCAACACCTACGCCGCATCGCATCGCCGCTGTTGGCATGGTACCATGAACACAGTCGCGTATTGCCGTGGCGCGAGGATACTGACCCGTACAGGGTTTGGGTATCTGAGATCATGTTGCAACAGACGCGCGTCGAGACCGTCAAGCCGTACTTTGACCGCTTCATGCAGCAGTTGCCCGATCTCCAGAGTTTGGCAGCCGTATCTGAGGAACGGCTGCTCAAGCTCTGGGAGGGACTGGGCTACTACAACCGCGCGCGCAATCTGCAAAAAGCCGCGCGGATCCTCGTCGAACAGCACGGCGGCGTATTCCCGTCGGAGTACGACGCACTGCTCGCACTGCCCGGGATCGGTGCGTACACAGCCGGAGCCATCTGCTCGATCTGCTTCGGTCGCCCGACTCCGGCGGTCGACGGCAACGTATGCCGTGTATTCGCGCGGATAGCTGAAGACGCTTCCGACGATAAGAAGCGCATCTTTGCGATCTTGCAGTCCGTGTATCTCGAACTACATGCATCCCAGCGCGGCGACTTCACGCAGAGCCTGATGGAACTCGGCGCGACGGTCTGCACGCCGGGCATACCGCGCTGCGACGCGTGTCCGTTGCGTCTACTGTGCAAGGCGTACTATCACCAGACGCAGACGCAGTTCCCCGTCAAACCCATCAAAAAACCGCGCAAGCACGAATGCCGCACGGTTTTGGTGTTGTGCTGTGGCGACGAGGTCGCGATTCGTAAACGACCACCCACGGGTCTGCTGCCCGGACTCTGGGAGTTCCCAAACGTATCCGACGCACTCACGCGCGAACAGATCCAAGATACACTCACAAGTTGGGGCATATGTGATGCCGTCCTCGTGGGGGAACTCCAGCACAAGCACATCTTCACGCATGTCGAGTGGCAGATGATCGGGTATCGAGTAGATTGCTCCAGTCAATCCCCGGCGTTCGAGTGGGTCACACGCGAGACGCTGTCGCGCGAAATCGCGCTGCCGTCTGCGTTTCGACCGTTCTGCGCATTGCTGTGAGCGTTACACCTGCTCTGCGAACGCACGGATGCGTTGTGCGAGGTTTTGATACTCCGCGCCGATCACGCACAGAGCGCCGTTCGCGCCGTCGGGTATACCCTCGGGATCCTTCATCTTGACAGCAATCGCATGGACGTCGTCGGAGATGGTGATCAGCATACCCTTGAGGTCGTCGTTGGATGTATCGCGAATCATGTCGTTGATACGTGCCGTACATGCGTTCACGTCCGACTGCACCTGCACCAGACGCGCGTTGGCAACATCCTCGACGTGGTCGTGAATGATCTGCGTTTCGTAACGCATGTAGAAGCTCAAGATACAGGTCTGGAATAGAATATCCTCGAGTACCTTGCGCTGACTCGGCTGTTCGGGCAGCACATTCTGCTTGAGCAGCGACATGCACTCCTCGGCCGACGACAGCAGTTCGCCGCACTGCGTCACGCACGCCGCCATATCGTTGAGGCTGCGCTCGACATGCGGGGTCTCATCGAACTGCGGATGGCGCACAGTGTCGAGCCGTCCGGCCAGCAGCAGGATCTCGAGTCGGAACACGCAGTCTTCGATGTGCTTGAGCGCTTTGCGTCCCACAGGAATGCAGGTCGAGAGGTCGCCCGATGCTTGATCGAGTTCACGCGCCATATCTCGCAACTCGCGTGCAATGGCACACTGCTCATCGCGTAAACCGACAAAGTACTCGATCGACGCCGCCGATGTTTCGCAGACGTTCGCCGCGCTGCACATGCGTGCCGACAGGGCGCGGATGTGCGATAACCCATCATTGCGGATGTCCTCCAAGATCGTTGACGCCATATCGCGCAGGATGCCGTGTATGTGCCGGGTATTCTGGGCCGCATCGTACGCCAACGCGAGGTATCGCTCGCTGAGCGGCAGTACGATGTCACGATAGGGCGGCGCAGTACGTGCGATCTGTATGTTGACCGCGAACGCCAGTATATTGCACTTAAATGCTGCATCCTCAAGGTATTTGACGATCTTCCAGTGTTCATGAACCGCGCGCTTGTTCTGCAACACGCGCTGTACCTCTGCGCCGCCCGCATTGACATTGTCGATGATGCGTTGGGTTTCGTTCGCTATGACAGTAGTGAAATTCGGCAACTGATTCGACTGCACAATCTCGCGCGTCGCGGTACACAGTTCGGCGGCCTTGGCGACGAACGCGTTGATACCGCGCGCGATGTCCTCTGTGTTGCGCAGCAATGCTTGGTTATCCATACAATAAAGTCCTCCCGATGCGTTATTATAATAGGCAGGTACGGGTGACAGCCGCAGTCGGCGAAACGTACTCGGCGTTACGCCCGCGTAGGCCTTGAACGCGCGCGTGAACGCTTCGTGCGAACCGTAGCCGTGATTCAGCGCAATGTCGAGGATGGAGTCGCGCGTATTGGATAGCGCCACGCCCGCGCTATATAGTCTGCGCCGCTTGACGTACTCCATCACAGGCTCGCCCATCACGGCGTGAAACATGCGCTGATAGTAGTGTTTGGAGTAAAACACACTGTTGGCTATATCGCCTATGTCGATGTACTCGGCGATGCGTTGTTCGATGATCTCCAGCGAACGGCGTATGACTTCGGCATCACTCATAATCATCACCCTACTTTATTGTAGCAAATCCATGTGCAACGCGCTTGATTCTGCGTGCGGTACCAAGCCTCGCGTTGCCGCCCGCTACGTTCGATCGAACCGCGCGACGCACTCGATGTGCGCGGTGCGCGGGAACATGTCTACAGGTACCACCACATCGAGCGCATAGCCGTTGCCGCACAGGATGCGCGCGTCACGCGCCAACGTCGCGGGGTCGCACGACACGTAGGCGATGCGGCGCGGCGATAGTGTCATCATGCTGTCGAGCAACTGCGGCGAACAACCTTTGCGCGGCGGGTCGCAGATCACGACATCGGCAGCGGCGAGACCGTCGGCGCGTAACCGTTCTACGCCGTGCGCCGCGTCGCCGCATACGAACGTCGCGTTGTCGACGCCGTTGGATGCCGCGTTGTGCCGCGCATCGTCGATGGCCTGCGGCACGCACTCTACGCCATAGAGTCGCGCGGCGTACTTGGCTACGTATAGCCCAATCGTACCTACGCCGCAATAGAGGTCTACGACAACATCGGTCGCAGTGATCTCTGCGAGTGTGGCCACAGTATCGTAGAGTACGCGCGTCTGTGCCGTGTTGACCTGTGTGAAGGATCGCGCCGATGAGCGATAGACTCTGTCGCCGATGTACTGCACGGCGTAGTCGTCGCCGCAAATGCGTTTTGTGGTATCGCGGTACTCGGCATGTGCCGATACGCCGTTGTCGCCGCTGCGCAACAGAATCCGTTGAGGCGACTTTGCGCATCTTTCTACATATGATTGCATGTCGGGCAACAACGTGTTGAGCGCAGGTTCGAGCAGCATACACGACGCGATCGGCACGACATCGTGCGAATCCGCCGCGTGAAAACCGATGCGTCGCGTACGTGCGTCCACATGCAGTTGCGCGCGATTGCGGTAGTGCTGCGTATCGACCGCCGCGCGTATGTCGCCGATGGCGACGCGTTCCATGCCGCCGATGTGTCGCATGAAGCCCTCTACTGCGCTGCGTTTGCACGCGAGTTCGACAGAGTACGGCATGTGCGCCAGATGGCAGCCACCGCATACGCCGTAGTGGGGACACTGCGGCGGGATACGCTGATCCGACGGCGTGACCACCTCGAGTACCGTACCGCGCATGTAACGCGGCTTGTTCTGCGTGACGCGCACCTTGACGACGTCGCCAGGCAGCGTATACGGGATGAACAGCGTCTTGTCGGCGACGCGCGCCATGCCGTCGCCGAGCGCGGCCATACCCGTGATTTCAACTGTGATGATCTGGTTCATGATTTTCATGATTGCAGAGGCGTGCTGTGCAGCGGTGTGTAGGTCAGTCGACCGTTGACGCGGTGGGATTGCATGAGTTCGATGCTCGCAACCTGCTGCGGGAATGGCTCGTATGTGAGGACGGGCTGTGTGCGGGTGACGACTTGCCGTGCGATGGTGAGGTGCGGCTTGAACGCGCGATTCTCGATCTCGTACCCGATACCGCGGAGTGCGTCGGAGAGTCGGCGCTGTATCTGCAACAACTGCGGCGGCTTGTCGCAGCCGAGCCACCACAGTCCGTCGCGGAACGTACCTGCGCCGTCGAACGTCAGCGTGAATGCGTCGCCGCCAACGCTGTCCATTGCGCGGATGATGCCCTGCGCATCGTCGGATTCGCCGATGAATACGAGTGTGAGATGAAGGTTGTCGGGCGTAGTGAAGTTGCCCAGGTCGCATGGACGAGCAGACTTGGCGGAGCAAGTCGACCAGTCCGATACTGCGTGGCGGCGCAGCATGTCCTGTACCGCGATGATGCGCCGTTTGGTGGGCGCGTCGGTGTTGATTGCAACAAATAATCTCATATTGTGAACCTGTCTGTTTTATGCTATAATATGCCGAACAATATCTTGGGAGGTACTATGATTACGATACATAACGCTACTGCGTCTGACATACCTGTGGTAGAGGCCATATTGGCAGACGCCGCGCAGTGGATGATCGATACGGGCAAGCCCATGTGGAATCCCGAGAATCTGCGGTGGGATAAAATCTCCCTGCACTTTTGCATTGAGGATTTCCACATCGCCTACGTCGATGATATACCGGGGTACGAAGGTGTGCTCATACCCGTGGGCTGCATCGCCATCATCGACCACGATCCGATGTTCTGGGATCTGCCCAAAGGCGCGTCGCTGTACATCCACAAGGTCGCGGTCAAACGCGCCGGCGCGGGTCGAGGCGTGGCGCCCGCTATGGTACAGTATGCCCAACGTATGGCCGTGCAGCGCGGGATCAACGCCGTGCGATTGGATACGCACGCGCGGCGTCCGAAATTATGTCAACTCTACGAACGTGAGGGATTCAAATTCGTGGAGCGCGCGTTTTTGTTCGGTTGGTACGACGTGGCTTTCTATGCGTGGGAGTATGGGCAGATCTAAACCATGAGTTGGATTTTGCCAACAACGTCTCTCTTGTGGGTCGCATAGGGTATTGTTATAATTAACTCAATCGATAGACAATAGGCGATAGACGACAAGGAGGCAAAATCATGTTTATTGCAAGAAACATTAAGAGATTGCGGCTTGATCTGGGTCTGACGCAGGAAGAACTCGCGGGGCGCATTGGCGTGACGGGGCAAGCGGTCAGCAAATGGGAGCGAGACGAGTGTTACCCCGACATCACACTGTTGCCAGGGTTGGCGAACTGCTTTGACGTGACGGTCGACGAACTGCTCGGCATGGCAGAGATCGAGGGAAAGATGTGGGGCGTGTATGCGCGGGCGAATACATTGCAGAAGGCTCACAAGTACCACGACGCGGTGGCTGTCTATGACGATGCGTCGAGGACTTTCCCCGCCGATCTCGGGCTGTCTGCGGCGCGCGCCGAAGCGCTCGCCATGGCAGGCGAGGGCATCGACAACGCCATCGCAGTATATGAACGTCTCTTGGCAGACGACATCAGCGAAAAGAGACGGGCCAGCGTCGTCGCTGCATTGTGCTACCTCTACCACGCTGTCGGGATGACCGACAAAGCCGAATTACTCGCACGTTCGCGTCCTCACGCACGTGAAAGCCGCGAACTGCTCTTGCCGAACTTCTTAAAACAGACCGAGCGTGAAGCGTACCTGCGTGAACACCTACCCAGCATCCT
Source organism: uncultured Eubacteriales bacterium (assembly GCA_964412285.1). GTDB lineage: Bacteria > Bacillota > Clostridia > Monoglobales > CAYZNM01 > CAYZNM01. The sequence goes on from CAYPOE010000019.1 coordinate 7,851, forward strand.
CACGGACATCTGTAAACTCATCGACAACAGGGTAGACACGTGCGAGGAACAGCTTCGGCAAATCGTGCTCGGCGTATACCAAGAGCCGGTCAATCCGGTCGATGCAGCGAAGAAGATCGTTGCATTCTTGACCTGAACGGCATAACAAGAATAAGACATAGAAACAGGCCGCTTTCGTAGCGGCCTGTTTCGCGATTATAGTTCTTGCAGCTCTTTCAAGTACAGGTCGCGCCAATCCTCAAGCGAACGCATAATGTCGGCGCGCTCGTCCTCGCTCTGTACCACCGATGTGCTGCGCATGAACGCAAGCAGATCATCGACGCGGTGTTCGATAAACAGCGCGTGTTTGCTCAGCACTTTGGCACGGGACTTGTCGCTGTGCGCGTGTTTGATGCGCCTGACGAGCCGCGCGTCCCACTTGGGCGGTGGCGTGCCGTGTACCATGATGTGGTCGATCTCGTCGCCGATGCCCGTGAGCATGATGCGCGTGATGAAGCGAAAGTACCACACCATAAACATCGCCAATACGACGAATAGGGCGAGGAATATGATAAATGTCAGTAGCATTCTAAATAAATAGTGAAATCAGTGAGATCGCGCTTAGCTCGTCACGCCTCTGAGATTGAGTTCGCCCGCGAAGTGGCACGCAACGTAGTGATCGTCGCCGATCTTGCGTAATTCGGGATGTTCGGTCCTGCAGCGATCCTTGCAGTAGCGGCAACGCGGGTGGAAGTAGCAGCCCGTCGGCAGCTTGCTCGGGTTCGCGACCTCGCCCTCGAGTACGATGCGGTCAGACTTTCTGCGCGGGTCGGGCTGCGGTATGGCCGACAGCAACGCCTCGGTGTACGGATGCAGCGGCTGTGCGTAGAGATCCTTGGTGGATGCCTGTTCAACGATCTTGCCGACATACATGACGCCGACGCGATCGGAGATGTGGCGGATGACGCCGAGGTCGTGCGATACGAACATATACGATAGACCCAACTTGCTCTGCAGCTCCATCAGTAGGTTGAGGATCTGCGCCTGTACCGATACGTCGAGCGCCGATACGGCCTCGTCGCATACGATAAAGCTGGGGTTGGTCGCCAATGCGCGCGCGATGCCGATGCGTTGGCGCTGCCCGCCTGAGAACGCGTGGGGGTAACGCTCGAGCTGTTTCTTGTCAAGTCCAACGAGTTCCATGAGTTCCATGACGCGCTCGCGCAGTTCCTCGCCCGACGACAGATGGTTACAGACCAGCGGCTCTGCGATGATGCCGAGTACCGTCATGCGCGGATTGAGCGACGAGTATGGATCTTGGAAGATCATCTGCATGTTGCGGCGCGCGGCGCGGAGATCGTCGTTGCCGAGCTTATTGACGTCGACGACCGACTGCTTGGCGTCGCGGAATAGCACCTGCCCCTCGGTCGCGCTGATGGCGCGCAGTACGCAACGCCCGATCGTCGTCTTGCCGCAACCCGACTCGCCGACGAGGCCGAACGTCTCACCTTTCTTGATATCGATGTAGACGTTGTCGACGGCCTTGACATGGCCGACGGTCTTTTTTAAGAAGCCCGCCGTGATGGGGAAGTACTTCTTGAGGCCGCGTACGCTGAGGATCAGGTCGTCGGCCAAACTGTTGTCCAACGTTTGCAACGGGTTGACTTTATCGATCGTATTGACAGTTGTGTTTTCAGCCATTATTCCTTCACCGCCTTTTTGCTGCATTTGAGACAGCGTACTTGGTGTCCGGGCGAAACCTCAACCATCGGTATTTCGCTGACGTTGCAGACGCCGTCCTCGGCAAAGTCGCAGCGGTTGTAGAAACCGCAGCCCGGCTTGAGATTCAAGGGTACGGGCACGATGCCGGGTATGGACTTGAGATGTGTCTTGCGCTCCTTGATGACCGACGGAATCGCCGACATCAGCGCCGTCGTATACGGATGCTGCGGATCGTGGAACAGCGTGTCTACATCGGTGTACTCGACGACTTTGCCGAGGTACATGACCGCAACGTAATCGCTCATCTCGGCGATGACGCCGAGGTCGTGCGTGATGAAGATGACCGACGTGCCGATGTCACGTTTGAGGTCGTTCATGAGTTTGAGCACCTGCGCCTGTATCGTGACGTCGAGTGCGGTCGTCGGCTCGTCGGCGATCAGAATGGATGGATTGCTTGCCAACGCCATGGCGATCATGGCGCGCTGGCGCATGCCGCCCGACAGCTGGTGCGGATACTCTTTGATGCGCTGCTCGGGATTCGCGATGCCGACCTGTCGGAACGTCTCGACGGCAATCTGATACGCCTTATCTTTATCAGGCGTCACATGCAGCAGGATGGGTTCGTTGACTTGGTCGCCTATCGAGAGTACGGGTGAGAACGCCTTCATGGGTTCCTGGAAGATCATCGAGATGTTGCGGCCGCGGATCGAACGCATCTCGGAACTGTTGGCGCCGAGCTGTGCGATGTCAATGGGCTGCGCGAGGTGTTCGCCGTTCTTTTCATGCAATAGGATCTGTCCGCCGATGCGCGCATAGTATGGCAACAGGCGCAGAATCGCATGGGATGTGACGGATTTACCGCAGCCCGACTCGCCGACGATGCCGAGGGTCTTGCCGCGCTTGATCTCAAAATCGATGCCATCAATGGCCTTGAGCAGACCTTCGTCTAACTTAAAATGTACTTTTACGTCTTTTAATTCTAAAATGGTGTCCTTATCTAAAGTAGCCAAACCCGTCACCTCCTACTTGCTGTATGGGTCGGCAGCGTCACGCAGACCGTCGCCCATAAAGTTGAACGTCAATACCGTGATGATAACAAATGCGACGGGCCATAACAGCCACGGCTTGAAGGCCAATGCCTGTATCTGTTGCGCGTCTTGCAGCAACACACCCCAACTGACGACGGGCTGTTGCAATCCCAAACCGAGGAACGACAGCGACGTCTCACCGAGGATCGATGCCGGTATGGACATCGTGATGTTGACGATCATGTAACTCGCAAACGACGGCAGCATGTGTTTAAAGATGATGCGGAAGTCCGACGCGCCGCAAAGTCGGGCGGCCGTCGTGAAGTCCTCCTCGCGGATCGAGAGGATCTTGCCGCGTACGACGCGCGCCAGACCCGTCCAGCCGATCAGCGACATGATGACGATCATACCGGCGAATGTGAGTAGCGGATCCCAGTTACGGGGCAACGCGGCCGCCAATGCCATCCAAAGCGGCATGGTCGGCACGCAGTACAGTAGGTCGATCAGACGCTGTATGATGTTATCGACAACGCCGCCGAGATAACCCGATATGCCCCCGAGCGTGATACCGAGTACGAATGTCAGTATGATCGACAGTACGCCGAACGACATCGATACGCGCGTACCGTACATGATGCGTGTGAATAGATCACGCCCAAGCGAGTCGGTGCCCATCAGGAAGTAGGGCGCGTTGGGATCTTGCGGGCCGAACAGGTGCCTGTCCATGGGAATCAGATTCCAGAGCTTATACGGCGAACCCTTGACAAAGAAACCCATCGGGTATTTCTTGGATGTATCGGGCGCAAACGTACGTTGGAAAGTCTTAGGATCCGTCGAACGCTTCATGTCGTAGACGAACGGCACGATTGAGAACTTGCCTTCGCTGTCGAAGAAGTGTATGCCATTGGGCGGCGCTTCTTTATAACTCGAGAAACGCTGCAACGGCGCGAACGGCGCTACGACTTCGCAGAAGATCGCGATGAAGATCAGGCAGCAGAGGATGGGCAGGGCGATGAGTGCAAGTTTATGTTTGATGAACTTCCACCACATGAGTTGCCATTGGGAGGCAACCTCGACCGCGCGCTTGGCTTCCTTGCGCTGCTTGCGTGTTAAAGTAGCTTGACTCATTCGACGACACCTCCAAATCGGATACGCGGGTCAACCACGGCCAACAGTAAGTCAGACAGCAACGTGCCTGTAATCGCCAGCACGGATATGATGAGCATCATACTGCCTGCGAGATACATATCCTGCGTCATGAACGCGCGTCGCATGACAGGGCCGATGGTCGGCATGTTGAGTACGATGGATACGACGACCTCGCCCGAGATCAAACTGGGCAGCGTCCAACCGATCGTGGAGATCAATGGGTTGATGGCCATGCGTACAGGATATTTGAACAACATCTTGCGTTCCGCGACGCCCTTGGCGCGCGCCGTCGTGACGTACTGCTTCTCCAGTTCGTCGAGCGTCATGGCGCGCATGGTACGGATCAAACCCGCCGTACCCGTGAGGCCGATGATGGCGACGCAGAGACCGAGGCGCGGCAACATATCAAAGAACTTGGCTATGCTCCATGGGGCATTCAGATACTCTGTCGAATAGAGTCCCGTGAATGCGACGCCCGTATTGACAAAGATCAGATAGACCAACACGAGTGCCAACAGGAATGACGGCACCGACATACCGATAAATCCGATGAACGTAACGAAATAGTCGCCAATCGAATATTTGTGCGTCGCGGCAAAGATACCGACGGGGATGGCGATGAGCCACGATACGCACAGCGTCAACAAGGATATGAGCATGGTCAACGCGATGCGGTCTTTGATGACGTCCGCAACGGGTTTATCCCATTGGAACGAGCGTCCGAAGTCGCCGCGCGTCACGATGTTCTTGATCCAGATGAAATACTGCTCGACGTCCGACTTATCCAGACCATACTGCTGCTTGAGGTTGATGATCATGGACTCGTTGACGTCGTTACCGGCGAGCTCGAGCTGCTGGATGTAGGTCGTCAAGAAGTCACCTGGCGGCAGCTTAATGATGAAGAAGATGATAACGCTGACCGCAATCAACATGGGGATAAATTGAAGCAAGCGCTTGACAATATAATTCAATAACATAGCAATACCCCTTTATCAACTTGATGTCGCGTGGCTATCAAGTGACATTGATTTACAATTCGTATTACGCAGGTCGTATTACACGGGCGGCTTGAGACCGCCTGTGTACAAAACAGTTCCGTCCGAATCATTCGTCGTACCAGAGCTGCTCGGCCGAGAAGTTGACGCCGATGGCCACGCCCTGATCTGAGATGTTGCGCATGGTCTTACGCGTGAGCAGCGGCTGCTTAACCTTTTGCAGTGCGGAGATGTACCAAACGTTCTCGCGCATGTTGGCGACCAGCTCGTCGTAGACGGCGTTGGCCTCGGGTACCGATACCTCCATGAGCTTGGCGATCAGGTCATAGAATGCCTTGACCTCCTCGGGCGGCTCCTCGCCTAACGCGGCACGCGTCGTCTTGGTACCATCCTCGTTGGTGATCGTAATCTCCTTGGTCTGCGTACGCCAGATCTCCCACGCGCGGCCCCAACCGTTGGTGCCCCAGTTGAGCTGATACCAGAGTGGCATGGGTACCCAGATGACGCGCGCCTGCAACTCGTTGGCGGCGTCCTTGTTGCCGACCAAGCTGGCCTCGATGCGCTTCGACGTCGCGTTGATGCCGATCGCACGCCACATCTCGGTGATGAGTTCGCACATGGGTACGATGTCGGGTGCTTCGGCGCCGGTCTCGATGAGGATGCTGAACGACTCGCCATCCGGGCGCTTATAGAATCCGTCGTCGCCCTTCTGCATACCCATCTCCTCGAGCAACGCCACGGCCGCATCGGGATCGTAGGTCGAATCGATGACCACGGACGGCTCGGCGTAACCGTAGTAGATCGAATCGATGATCTCCTCGCGGTCTAACGCGTAGCTGAGCGCCTTGCGGAAGCGCACATCCTGTACGACGGCGCGGTATCCGTCGTCGCCATAGGTCTGGTTGATGAGGATTTCAGTCGGATTGTTGTGTATCGGGGCCAGTGTGATGTTGTAGTTGCCCTTCTCTTCGTTCTCTTTATACAGCGGCATGTTGATGAGCGCCGCCGACTCGCGCATGAAGTCTACATCGCCCGAGATCGCGCGCATCTGTACCATTTCCATGTTGGATACGAGCGTCGACTCCAAACCGTCGATGTACGGCAACTGGTTGCCCTCGGCGTCGATCTTGAAGTAGTACGGGTTACGTTCGTAGGTGTACGTCGTATCGTTGGCTGATACCAACAACCACGGCTCGAGTTTGGGGAAGCCGATGGACTCCTTGCGCGTGACTTCCATGGCCGCGATGTCGATCTTATTGAATAGATTGACCCACGTCTTGTCCTCGCCCTTGGCGATGCCGAACTCGTCGCAGAGCGCGTCCCACTTGGCGCGGTCGGCGTCGGTCGCGTACTTGTCGTGGTACTGCTTGAGGTAGTGCGCGGGCTTGAGCAGATCCTGATAACCGACCCAACCTGAGATGGCGATGCGGATCAGAAAACCGCCGTACGGCTGATCAAAGCTGATCTTGAACGTCCAGTCGTCGATGGCCTCAAACTGCAACGGAGTGCCGTCGCGCTTGTTGCTCGCGCGGTACGCCATGGGCGTAGACGGCATGAGGTCGGCGTTGAGCAGACAATCCTCGATGGCGAAACGGAAATCCTCCATCGTGACAGGCTCGCCGTCCGACCATTTGAGTCCCTCGCGCAGATAGAACGTAAACTGTTTCTGATCGTCGGATACCTCGTATCCCTTGACGATGTTGCCTGTGACCTCTTTACCGAGGATACCCGGGGTATTGACGAGGGCCTCGTTGCACATGACAAATACGTCGGCGTCCCAATCGACGACAGACGTAACGGTACGTATGATTCCGCCGTACTTGCCTGTCTGATACTCCAGCATCTCGGGCGGCATTTCATTGGTTAATTTGGGTACCTTGGGCAGACGTTCCTCAACGGGCGGCAGACCCTTGCCCTCGAGCGAGGGGGCGCTCTTGAGTTCCAGCGCCGAAATATCCTCGATATCCTGCGTGGTATCCACGATGTCCTCTTCGGCAATGGCGATGGTGCGGTTGGCCTTTTCGTCGGACGCCTCGGTCTCATCGGCCTCGTCGGATACCGTGGCCTCGTCTGCGGCCGAATCGGCGTCGGCGGTCTCTGTTTCCGCGGTTGTGGT
>CAYPOE010000020.1:0-14533 GCA_964412285.1 uncultured Eubacteriales bacterium
ACGCCGACGGTATTCTTGATCATCGCGACGATCATCAACATGATCCTCGACGCGTGGTTCGTGTGGGGATTCGGTTGGGGCGTCGCGGGCGTCGCATGGGCGACCATCATCGCGCAAGCCGTCGCGTTCGTGTGCGGCTTCGTCTACCTCGCGATCAAGGATCACGACGTCATGGTCACGCGCAAGGAGTTGCGACTCGACAAGCAGATCCTCAAGGATACCGTGCGCATCGGCTTACCGTCGGGCATCCAACAGATGGTCGTGTCGCTCGGATTCCTGTTTTTGCAGGGGCGCATCAACTACTTCGGTTCCGACGTCATGAGCGGCTTCGCTGCCGCGATGCGCGTTGACGGTTTCGCTATGATGCCGCTGATGAACCTCGGTATGGCCATATCTGCGTTCGTAGGACAGAACATCGGCGCAGGCAAGTGGGAACGCGTCACGCGCGGCGCCAAGGTGACGGTCATCGCAGGCGTGGCATTCAGTATATTTGCGTCGATCGTGATCATACTGTTAGGTCGACCGCTTGTAGCTGCGTTTAATCAAAAGCCCGAGGTCATCGCGATCGGTAACGATTATCTATTCTACACCTGTCTGTTCTACTTCTTGGGTGCGTACGTATTCATCATGGGCGGCGTGCTACGCGGCGCAGGTGACGCCACCGCATCGGCTATCATCAGCGTAGCCGCATTTCTCGGCATACGCGTGCCGCTCGCGTATGCGTTGTCTATGACGTCGCTCGGCTACATCGGTATCCTGCTCGCGCAGCCCATCGGCTGGGTATTCTCTGATTTGGCCACTTTCATCTACTATCGCACAGGTCGATGGAAGACCAAGGCCGTCGTCAAGCAGCCGCCTGCGACTCCCGAGCCTGCGATTGAATAATATCTATATAACCATCAAGCTCATGGAGACATTATGACTACACGCGAACGGTACTGCAACGCATTGGACGGCAAGCCCGTCGACCGCCTGCCTACGATGGAGTGGGCGACATGGTGGGATAAGACGATACAACGATGGGAATCCGAGGGCGTCCCCACGGGTCTCGACCGCGTCGGCCTGTACGAATACTTCGGACTCGACGTCAATTATCAGCTCTGGATTCCATCCAAGCGCAACGACTTTGTACCCGAACCATCGCACGGCGCGGGCGTCATGCGCACGATCGAGGACTACGAGCGCATCAGACCTACCCTCTACCCCGACCCCGAATCCATCTACGACGCGGCGTACATGCGCGACGTCGCGTCGCGGCACGACAACGGCGACTTCGTACTCTGGTTCACGCTCGACGGTTTCTTCTGGTTCCCGCGGCAGCTGTTCGGCATTGAGCCGCACATGTACGCGTTCTACGACGAACCTGAACTGTATCATCGCATCAACACAGATCTCTGCGACTACTTCGACAAGCTGCTCGACTGGCTATTCTCGTACGTCAAGCCCGACTTCATGACATTTGCCGAGGACATGTCGTACAACCATGGCCCCATGCTGTCAGAGAAGCTGTTCGATACGTTTCTGCTGCCGTATTATCGGCGGATCATCCCGACCCTCAAGCGGAACGGTGTACGCGTACTCGTCGACAGCGACGGCAACATCACCGAGATGATCCCGTGGTTGCTGCGCGCGGGTTTGGACGGTCTGTTGCCGCTTGAACGGCAGAGTGGCGTCGACATCAACCTGATCCGCAGTATGTATCCTGATTTCGTGATGGTTGGCGGCTACGACAAGATGGTCATGAACCAAGGCGAGGATGCGATCCGCGCTGAGTTCGAGCGCATATTGCCCGTGATGCAACGTGGACGCTACATACCGTCCGTGGATCACCAGACCCCGCCCGGCGTCAGTCTTGAGCAGTACAGGGTCTACTTGAAACTGTTGAACGAATACGTAGCAAAGCAATAGTTGATCTCATAAAAATATGCCCCGCGTACGCGGGGCATATTTTTATGTTTATACAATCTCGATGCCGAAGCGCAGGCCCATGACCTGTATCGCCGCACCACTCGCACCCTTGCCAAGGTTGTCGAGCGTCGCGCAGAGCAAAATGTCGCGGTCGTTACCGAGTACGCGGATCTGCAAATCATTGGTGCCGTTGCAGAGTGTGACGGGCAGGAAACCGCCCGATGTAGCCTCGTCATCGATGGGCATGAGTTGAACGTAACGCTGGTTCGCGTAGTGCGCGGCGTATACCGTGCGGATCTGTTCGCGCGTCACGCCGACGTCGCCGAGCGGTATGCTGACCGTCATGCCACGATAGATCGGATTGATGACAGGCACAAAGGTCGGCGTATGTGTGAGCCCATTGACGTGCTTCATTTCAGGCAGATGCTTGTGCGACAGACCCAAGCCGTACATGCGCGGACTGCGCATGTCCTCGCGGTCGCCGTTGGCCGCGTACTCGGCGATCATCGGCTTGCCTGCGCCACTGTACCCCGTCAGCGACATACACGTGAGGTGTACGTCGCGCGAGAGGATACCTGCCGATACGAGCGGGTATACGAGCGACGTGAAGCCGGTCGCGTGACAACCGGGCACCGTGATGCGCGTCGCCTCTTTGAGCAGCGCTGTATGCTGCGCCGACAGTTCAGGGAATCCGTAGATCCAGCCGTGTGCGGTACGATGTGCTGTCGATGCGTCGATGATCACGACGTCGGGGTTCTGCACCATGGCGACCGCCGCACGCGCGGCGTCGTCGGGTAAGCAGAGGAATGAGACGTCCGCCCAATTGAGCAGACGCGCGCGCTCGGCGTCATCCTTGCGCTTATCCTCGTCGATCACGAGCACCTCTACGTCGGGCAGACGTGCCAGGCGCTCGCGCACCTCCAAACCTGTCGTACCGCTCTGTCCATCTACGTATACCTTGATCATTATGTAATCCTCCACACTCTAAAGTAAAAGGCTATACGGATATAGCCTTGAGATAGTATTTGTCTTTGTTTTTATCTGATTTTGCCTCTGCTCTTATTGTATGATGAACTCTCCAGCCACTGTCGTCTCTACGTGCAGACCCAATGCGTCGGAAAAGAACATTTGCGGCACGTACGTGATACCGTTATGCAGGAACGGCGACGCCGACATACTATGCGAAGCCTTGCCCACGTGGTAATGCGGCTCTCCGACAGCGATGCTCACCTCGTTTTGCGCGGTCGATACGATGATCGAGGATGTCTCCTCTTCCCAAGAGAGGTCGTAACCAAAGGCCTCGCATACGGCGCGCAACGGTACGAAGGTCATGCCATTCTGTCGTACGACCGACGTCTTGATGGGCTTGAGGTTGGCCAAAATCGCGCAACCGATGGGCGGACTCAAGTAACGTTCTGAGAACAACTGACTGATGCGCGACAGCGGTTCCCGCGCAGAAGTCGGTATGTGGCTTTCGTCGGTATCGCCGCCATTGTAATAATAGACATACTCGTTGTTTTGCCCCAAGTACTGGTCATACTTGTTTTGGCTGCCGTACATCGCGTCCTTGTTTAACACGACAATCGAGAACATGGTATACCATTGACCGAGCATCTCGTAACGCGCATCAAGGATATATCGCTCATTTTTGTCGCGCGGTTCCACGTCGACGAACGCGATATGCGGGTTTTTGTGCCATACTTCGGGCAACTGGATGCTGAAGTTGTACGTCTTGTTGACGTAGTAACCGTCGGCGGGCGCGTCGAGTATGATCAGATAGTCGTGCAGACGCGCCATGGGTTCGAGCAGACGTGCGTGCGTATCCTCGTCGTACAGCGCAAAGTAAGAGTACAGCTCGTTGAAACCGAACAACGAACCGTACGGCGTATCTGTTTCGCTCGCGTAGTTGCGTTCGGCCACGGTGATGGTCAACAGATGACTGCCGTCATTGCTATTGAACTCGAGCGCATAATACACGCGCTGTTCGGCAGGATTCCGCGCTTTGAGCGCATACTGCCCGTTCCACAGTCGCGGTACCTCGAATGAGAAATAAAACTTGCTGTTGACGATGACTTCAGGTTCATAACCGAGCGACGCGGCCGCCGAAGCCGTGACTGTCAACATACACAATGCTATCCATATACAGAACAATCGCTTTATCATAATCAGACCTTCGTTTTATCTTACCGCCTGTGATGCGGCTTACTTGGTATCGATATACACATGCTTGCTCGGGTGGCGGTATGGTGCGGCGGGCGCGAATGTGTAGGCCAACGTGTAGATGAGGATCAACGATGTGACCTTGACAATGGGCGCGATCTGCTCAGACAACAACAGGAAATGACTGGTTGCCTCGTGCAGCCACGCGCCGCCGACATCGACGGGTATCATAGATACGCCCAACACGGCGTATACGGATTCGACGGCTTGGGTATCAGCCAGTAGGTTGGACGCGTAGAGCAGCGATATAAGCAGATACAAAAATAGCAGGAGACCGCCCAAAAAATAGTATCGAATCTCACCCATGCGCTTTATTACTATGCCCATTACGACGAGATATAGTACGTAGATCGCGAGTACAATGATGGCATAAGGCGTCTCGGCGCCCTCGGCCGCCGTGATGTAGCGCAATACCAACGCGTACAGATAAGGGAACAGCAAAAATACGGCGCACTTTATGATATTCATAGGACCCAAATATGTGTATATTGTGGTTTATACGATCAGATCAACTGCGGTAAGAATCGCTGTGCGAGCGTAAAGAATACAATGAGTGCCAATGCGTCGACGATGGTGGTGATGAGCGGGCTGGCCATAATGGCGGGATCTGCACGCAACTTTTTGGCGATGATGGGCAACGAACCGCCTACGAACTTGGCCAGTACGATCGTCGCGAACAGGCTCAGACATACGGTCAGCGCGAGCATGACACTGTTTAATCCGTGCATCAACATGATGCGCACGAAGTTGGCGATCGCCAACGCCAACCCTGTAATGACGGAGACGCGGAACTCCTTCCACTGCACGCGGAAGATGTCGCCGAACGCGATTTCACCGAGCGCAATGCCACGTATGACCATCGTTGCCGACTGCGACCCCGCGTTACCTGCAGTATCCATCAGCATGGGTATAAAGCTCGACAATAACACGTTGGATATATCGTACCGAAGTATGATATTGCCCGTAAACGTCGCCGACAGCATGAGTACGAGCAGCCAGAGGATACGATTCTTTGCGAGTATAAGTACAGGCGTCTCCATGTACTCATCGTCCGATGGCGTCATAGCTGCCATCTTTTGGAAGTCCTCGGTGTTCTCCTGCTCGATGACTTCTACGACGTCGTCGATCGTGATGATGCCGACGAGCCTGCCTTCGTGATCCACGACAGGCATGTTATAGAGGCTGTACTTCTTGAACGTGAGTGCGATCTGCTCCTGATCGTCGTGCGTATTGACGCACATCACGTTCTCTTCCATTATATCGGAAATTACGACGTCCGGTGCAGACAGGATCAGCTTGCGCAGCGAGATCGTACCCTCGAGGATACGGTCGCTCGACGTCACGTAGCAGGTGTCGATGGTTTCTTTGTCGAAGCCCGTGTTGCGTATACGCCCAATGGCGTCCGTCACCGTCATATACCGTTTGAGATCGACATACTCGATGGTCATGATGGAACCGGCGCTGTCGGGCGGATAGCGTAGGAACTGGTTGATCAGCGTACGCGTCGCATCTTTGGTATTGGCCAACACGCGTTTGACGACGGTGGCCGGCATCTCCTCGAGGAAGTCGATGGCGTCATCAAGGAACAACTCCTCGATGATGTACCCGATTTCGGTATCAGTGATGGAGTTGATGATATTCTGCTGCCCGTCAGGCGACAGATACGCGAATACCTCGGTCGATAACTCCTTAGGCAACAGGCGAAAGACCTTGGCCAACGTCGGATTATCGAGTTCATCGAGCAACTGTGCGATGTCGACGACATTGAGCTTGATGAGTTCACCGCGCGCTTCCTTGAGCTTATTCTCGTTGATGAGCCTGAGTATGATGTTGAGTTCCAATACGCTTACCTCGATTGCCATGACTAATGCATCTACTTATATTATACCCCAATAGGGCGCGTACGTCAATACACGCCGGACGCCGTGTTGCGTCCGCGATCTTCGCCCGTATATCTCTAATCAACCATCGGTTGGATTTTGAACAACGACGTCTCTCTTGTAGGTCGATGATGCTGATTGCAAAAGACATTAAGAGATTGCGGCTCGACATGGGTTTGACAGAGATGATTCATCCGGCCGATGCAATCAATAAAATCGTTGGATTCTTGCCCGAAAGGCAGGCGTATCCTTGTGGGTATTACATGCGATTTGTCGACTTTTCTGGTTATTTATTGCTTGATTTTTGCGGTACGATATGATAATATTACTTGTAAAATTTTTATATCTATCAATCTATACGAAACGGAGAATGACGATGAGTCACAACGCGAACAATGGCCCGCAGGTCGCCAACCCTGCTCCATTGGGACTACTGGGTTTCGGCATGACGACGATCCTGCTGAATTTACATAACGCAGGGATCACCCCGCTGTCGGTCGTAATCGTCGCGATGGGCTTTGCACTCGGCGGCATGGCGCAGTTTGTCGCAGGCATCATGGAGTTCAAGGCGCGCAATACGTTCGGCGCAACCGCATTCACGGCGTACGGACTGTTTTGGTGGTCGCTGATCCTGATCTGGTGGAATCCGTTCGGCGGTGGTAGCATCGCGGCGGCCGACGAGACGTCCATGGGGTTCTACTTGCTGTTATGGGGTATCTTCACGCTGTTCATGTTTGTGGGTACGTTAAAGCATAACAAGGTCACCCAATTTGTATTCCTGTCGCTGACGATCCTGTTCTTCACGTTGGCGGTCGGTGACTTCATGCACAGTGCGGCCATCGAGGTTGCCGCCGGATACATCGGCATCGTATGCGGCGCATCGGCTGTATATTCGGCTGTAGCGCAGGTCGTGAACAACGAGTTTGGCAAGCAAGTATTGCCGTTATAATCACAACCCATCCCTCCGACGTCGGCTGCGTTGGAGGGATTTTGGATTTTTTGCATCGGAGCGTTGGAGGTGAATGTGACAGAGACCGGTTTGGTATCAGTGACCTTTCGAGCATTGGACTACGATAATATCATAGATCTGACCGTGCGTGCTGGATTGGGCGGCATCGAGTGGGGCGGCGACATCCACGTGCCGCATGGCGACGTCACGTGCGCCGCTGCCGTGGCTGCCGCTACGCGACAGCGTGGCTTATCTGTGTTGTCGTACGGTTCGTACTACCGCTGCGACGGCGGCGACTTCGACGCCGTGCTGCGTACGGCCGTGGCGTTGGACGCGCCTGTGATCCGCGTGTGGGCGGGCGGCAAAGATGGGGGCGATGCGTCGCCCGACGAGCGCGACGCCATCGTGGCAGACCTACGCCGCGTATGCGATATGGCGTATGCGTGCGGCGTATGCATAGCGACGGAGTATCATCGCAATACGTTGACGGATACACAGCAGAGCGTCGTGCGATTGTTCGATGAAGTCGGGCGCGATAACTTTTACACCTACTGGCAGCCGCTCGACAATACGACGCACGAGCAGAACCTACGCAACATCGCACAGTTATGCGACCTGCATAAACTCTGGCACATCCACGCGTACCACTGGGTCGGTAGAGAACGTCTGCCGTTGCGCGGCGGCGCGGATGCGTGGCGCGCGTACGTGGCGGCCGCGTACAACGCCCAGGCTGTACTGCTGGAGTTTGTGAAAGATGACGCACCATCGCAATTCCTAGACGACGCAACCTGCCTAAAGGAGAGCATGATATGACCTACGAGGAATACGCAAAGACTCTACCCATGTCGCGCAATTTGGCGGTATTGGCCGAAAGCGCGATCATAGGCGGCAAGACCATGCCCAACCGCATCGCGATACAGCCGATGGAGGGCGCCGACGGTACGCCGTACGGCGCGCCGTCCGAACTCACGGTACGGCGGTATCATAAGTTTGCGCGGTCAGGCGCGGGACTCATCTGGTTCGAGGCCGTGGCTGTGACGCGCGAAGGTCGCGCGAATCCGCGGCAACTCTGGCTCACGCCCGACAACGTCGACGCATATGCGTACCTACTCAACGAGATACGCGAGATTGCCCAGCGTGAGTGCGGGATCACGCCGCTCATCATCATGCAGGGTACGCACAGCGGCCGCTACAGCAAACCCGACGGCGTGGCGCAGCCTGTCATCGCGTACAACAACCCGATATTTGAGAAAGGGCATCCACTGCCGCAAAGCTGCATCGTTACCGACGACGAACTTCAACGCATTGAGCAGTCGTATGATCGGACGACTCAGTTGGCGCAACGGGCGGGGTTCGACGGCATCGACGTGAAGAGTTGCCACCGCTACTTGGCCAACGAACTGCTCAGCGCGTACAATCGCGAAGGCGCGTACGGCGGTTCGTTCGAGAATCGCACGCGGTTCATACGCAACTGCATCGACGTCGCACGCGGCGCGGCGAAGGGTGACTTCATCGTGACGACGCGCGTCAACATCTACGATGGATTCCCGTACCCGTACGGCTTTGGCGTACGGCAGGGCGGCGACTCCGACGACCTCACGCCCGACCTGTCCGAGTCGTTGGAGCTGATCAAGTTACTGGACATGGGCATGATCGACATCACGATGGGCAATCCGTATGTCAACCCCCAGGTCAATCGCCCGACCGAACTCGTCGGCGTCGAGCGCATGTATGATCTGACCAAGCAGGTGCAGGACGCATTCCCTGACCTGTTCGTCATATCGTCCGCGCCGACCTACTTGCGCGAACATTCGGGGTACCTGTCGGCAGGCGCAGTCGAACAAGGCTACTGCAAGGCCGTGGGATTCGGACGCATGGCGTTCGCGTACCCGACGTTCGCACGGGATATCCTGGCCGACAAATTCGATAAGAAGCAGACGTGCGTAACCTGCGGCAAGTGCAGCGAACTCATGCGCGGCGGACGTACGGCGGGTTGCGTTGTGCGCGATCCGTACTATGCCGAACTCTACAAAGAAATGAAGGCTGCGAACAAGGGGTGACGACATGAGGAAGATAGCGGTGGTCACAGGCTCTACGCGCGGCATCGGCGCGGGCATCGCCAAACGATTGGAGCGCGATGGCTATATAGTGGTGTACAGCGGCGCGCGGGATGCGTTTGATGCGGCACACTACGTGCAGTGCGATATATCGTGTGCGGAAGATCGGCAGCGGTTGCTCGACTACGCCAAGGACACATTTGGGCGTTGCAACGTACTCGTCAACAACGCGGGCGTAGCCCCTGAAGTACGTGCCGACATCCTCGAAGCGTCCGAGGACAGCTACGACCGCGTCATGAACATCAACTGCAAGGGTACGTACTTTATGTGCCAGCTATTCGGCAAGTACATGGCTGAGCAGCGTAGCGGCGTCATCGTCAACGTATCATCCGTGTCTGCGTACACAGCCAGTGTCATGCGCGGCGAGTACTGCGTATCTAAGGCGGGCATCAGCATGGCGACGCAACTGTTCGCAGCACGGTTGGCCGAGTACGGCGTGTACGTACACGAGGTGCGACCTGGCATCATCGAGACGGATATGACGGCGGCGGTGCAGGAGAAGTATCAGCGCATGATCGACGATGGCCTCACGCCGATCCGGCGCATGGGTACGCCCGACGACGTGGCGGCGGCGGTATCGGCGTTGGTATGCGGCGGCATGACGTTCGCGACGGGGCAAGTCATCGACGCGGACGGCGGATTCCACATACGGCGGTTATGAGTATGTATTACGATGTTATCATCATAGGTAGCGGCTGCGCGGCCTACGCGACTGCCGATCGGCTGTACGGTTTAGGGCAACAGAATATCGCAATCCTTACCGAAGGCGTGAACATGGGTACGTCGCGCAATACGGGCAGCGATAAGCAGACGTACTACAAGCTGTCGGTCGGCGGCGACGCGCCCGACAGCGTGTACGATATGGCGCGCACGCTGTTTGACGGCGGCAGCGTCCACGGCGACACGGCGTATGCCGAGGCTGCGTGCTCGGTACGCGCGTTTATGAGACTGGTCGAACTCGGCATACCGTTCCCCACCAACGCATACGGCGAATACGTGGGCTACAAGACCGACCATGACCCGCGTCGCAGGGCGACGTCGTGTGGGCCGTATACGTCACGGCTCATGACTGAGGCGTTGCAGCGCAGCGTCGAATCCAAAGGCATTGCGACGCTCGATCGTATGCAGGCGATCAAGTTGCATACGGACGAACACGGCATACGCGGCGTAACTGCGATTTCTACGCATGACTACGCGTATCACACGTATGCGTGTGCAAATGTCGTACTCGCGACGGGTGGTCCCGCAGGGATCTACGCCGACAGCGTGTATCCGCAGAGCCAGACGGGCGGTACGGGTCTGGCAATCGACGCGGGGGCGATCCTCTGCAACATGCAGGAGTGGCAGTACGGCATCGCGAGCGTAGACTTTCGCTGGAACCTGTCGGGTACGTATCAGCAGGTGTTGCCGCGATACGTTTCGGTATCGCCCGACGGTACGCAACGCGAGTTTCTGCCTGAACAGTATGACGATCCGTGCGATGCACTGAACAATGTGTTCCTCAAGGGCTACCAGTGGCCGTTCGACGTGCGCAGGCTCGACGATTCGTCGGATGTCGACGTGCATGTATATCGCGAGATCAGGGCGGGCAACGCAGTCTATCTCGATTATACGAGAAATCCCGTGGGACTTGAGTGCGGGTTTGACGGATTGTCCGACGAGTGCCGCATGTATCTCGAGCGCAGCGGTGCGCTATTCGGTACGCCGTACGAACGGCTGCTGCACATGAATCCACAGGCTGTCGCGCTGTACAAGTCCAACGGCATCGATCTGTCACGCGACCTGTTGCGCATCAATGTGTGTGCGCAGCACTGCAACGGCGGCGTCGCCGTGGATGCGGACTGGCAGAGTGGTGTGCAGGGATTGTACGCCGTTGGCGAGGCGGCAGGTACGTTTGGTGTGTACCGCCCGGGCGGCAGTGCGCTCAACTCGACGCAAGTCGGCGCATTGCGCGCTGCGGAGCATATATGCATGGCGCGACGCCAAGTCTGCGGCGAGTCGCCGACGTTTGCGCCGCCTCGTATGTATTGTGGCGAATCCGAGTTCGCGCAGCGGCGCGCCAAGTGGGCGCGGGATATGAGCCGCTATGCGGCGTTTATCCGTGACAGCGAACGATTGCCGTTGCTGTTGCAAATCTGCAACGAACAGCGTTGTGCGTTCTTTGAGAACGCGTGTATCGCGGGTGATCACGAGTTGCCGGCACTTTACAAGGCGTACGACATCCTCTGTACGACGGTGGCGACGCTGTGTGCGATGTGCTTTGCCGACCAACACATCGGTACGCGCGGCGCGTATCGATCCACCGCCAAGCCGCAGCCTGTGACTGCGCATACCGACAAAGTGATTCACACACAAAAGACCCTGTACGCGAGCACATCGTATTTTGAACCCGTGCGACCACTGCCGCAGCCCGACGATTGGTTCGAGAATGTGTGGCGTGAGTATAACGCGCGGCACGGTATATCCTAATCATCATGGACAAATTATTCTTATGTAATCAGAAGCAGCACATTTATAACGCGTATGATGCCGATTTCATCGGCGATCTACCCGTGCTCATGTACGATGAATTGCGCGACAATCCGAGCGACGCGCGGTACGTGTTCTCGTCGTGGGGGATGCCGTCGTTGTCGCGTGATGAGATCGCGCGGCTACTGCCGAATGTAGCGTGCGTGTTCTACGCGGCAGGGAGTGTGCAGGGGTTTGCGCGACCGTTTCTCGAGAGTGGCGTACGCGTGTACAGCGCGTGGGGCGCGAACGCCGTGCCTGTCGCGGAATTCGCCGTCGCACAGATCATACTCGCCAACAAGGGCTACTTCCAGTTGCATGATCGCTATAAAGTATCGCACGCCGATGCAATGCAGTATGCAGCGACGTTTCCGGGCAACTACGGCGTGAACGTCGGCATACTCGGCGCGGGACAGATCGGGCGGTTGGTCATGCGTATGCTGCAATCGTACAAGATGAGCGTATACGTGTACGACCCGTTTCTGTCCGACGATGGGGCGAAAGCATTGGGTGCAATCAAGACTACGTTGCGCGACATCTTCGCGAACTGTCAGACCATCAGCAACCACATTGCGAATAACGCACAGACCGTGGGTATGCTCGACTACAGCCTGTTCTCGCTCATGAAACCCAACGCGACGTTCATCAATACAGGGCGCGGCGCGCAGGTCATCGTCGACGACTTCATCCGCGCGTTGCGCGAGGAACCGGGTCGCACGGCGTTGCTCGATGTGACCGATCCGACTGAACCATTGTCGCCCACGCATGAGCTGTGGACGCTGCCCAATGCCTACATCACGCCGCACCGCGCGGGTAGCGTCAATGACGAAGTGCGCCGCATGGGTGCGTATATGGCGGATGAGTATGCGCGCGTGATGCACGGAGAACCTGCGTTGTATGAGGTCAACATGGATATGTTGGCGACGATGGCATAAAGCAAATGCCCACGTGATTCGTGGGCATTTGTGTTTGCTATACAGTTATTTCTCGATGGCCGCGATGGCCGTGTTGCACGCCTTGATCTTGTCGTAGATCGCGTCGGAGAACTTGCGCGTACGGTCGTAGTAGTAGAGACCATTCTTCTCCTGTTCAACGTCGGTGAGCTGCGTGTAGCAGAACGCGCAGATCTTGGGATTCTGCATGATGGCGCTCGTGAGTCCGACGTAGCGCGCGCAGACCTCGTCCTCGCTCGTCGGACGCTGACCGTAGCCCCAACCGTCGCCGCTTTGCGTCTCTGCCGCTTCTTTGGCGTTCCACCATGTACCGCCGTATTCGCTGACGAAGTACGGTTGTCCCTCGTACGTTTGGCGATGCGGGAAGGTCACGTATGCTTCCCCGCCGTTCGCCATAGGTGCGAGTTTGGCTGCAAAGGACTCGACGTTTTGGTCGTAGTCGTGTATGTCGAAGATGTCGGTAATCACGTGATAGTTGCCGCTCGTATCGATGACAGGGCGCGTCGGGTCGACGGCCTTGGTCGCGAGGTAGGTCACGCGGAGTACGTCGTCGTACTGCTTGCGACCGCCAACGTCCCACGTCTCGTTGAACGGACACCAACCGACCAACGCCGCGTGATTGAAGTCGCGCGCCATGATCTCGAGCCACTCGGGCAGGAACCGCGCAAGACCCTCGGCGGTCGTGATGTCGAGACCCCAGCTCGCCTGCTCGCCCCAGACGAGGTAGCCGAGCTTGTCGGCATGATAGAGGAAGCGCTCCTCGAATACTTTTTGATGTAAACGCGCACCGTTGAAGCCGAGTTCCATCGACAGCTCGATGTCGCACACCAACGCTGCATCCGTGGGCGCGGTATAGACGCCGTCAGGATAAAAGCCTTGGTCAAGGATGAGTCGCTGGAATACAGGGCGACCATTGAGGTGTATCGCGCCGTCCACGAGTTCGATCGTGCGCAGTCCGAAGTAGGATTCGACTGTGTCCCCGGGTGTACAGTCGCAGGTTTCAGGCTGCGGCGTATCAGGATTGTTGAGCTTGTCCATGCAATACTTGATGCAACTGTCGCAGGTGTTATATAACGAGAGTGTGAGGTCGTAAAGCACGCCTTGACCCACGTCCCACAGATGCACTTCGGACAGCGGCAGATTGAGTACGGCCATGTCGCCCATGGAGAGCGCATACGCCGAGCCGACGTCCTTGCCGCTGAACTTCGCCGTAGCGGCGACCGTCATGTTGGGCGCGGACTTGTTGAGTTTGACCTTGATGGATACCTTGCCATTCTTGGGATCCGTGATGTATTTGGCAGACTGGATGTAGACGTCGGATACGTACTCGAGCCAGACGCTCTGCCAGATGCCTGTCGTGCGCGTGTAGTCGCAATCGTGCGAGTGGTATTCGGCCGACTGCTTGCCGCGCGGCTGCTTCATGCCACGTACGTCGTCGGCTGCGTAGACTGTGACGACATTGTCGCCGACGACTGCCGCATCGGTGATGTCGAACGTAAACGAGCTGTAGCCGCCTTCGTGCGTGCCGACAGCTACGCCGTTGACCCATACTTCACAGTGGTAGTCGACTGCGCCGAAGTGCAGCAACTTGCGCATGTTGGCCATATCGGCGGGTACGTGGATGGTGCGGCGGTACCATACGGCGGCCATGAAATCGGTATAGCCAATGCCCGACAGCGCACTCTCGGGGCAGAACGGTACAGTGATCTGCTTGTCGAACGTGCCGCCTGCGGCATAGCCTTGGGCTTTGTAGCTGTTGCCGTGGTCTATCGTGAAGTCCCACTGTCCATTCAGGCTTACCCAAGTCGGGCGCATGAACTGCGGGCGCGGGTGTTCGGGGCGGGGTATAGTCATGTGTGTCCTCCGTTGTTGAGTGAGATGGCGTTGCGGATGCATTTGATTCATTATACTACAACGTCGGGATATGTTCAATATAGAAGTTTTTGAAATATATGTTTCTGTATTAAAATGCATTGGCAATGGTCTGATTGGCCTACA
>CAYPOE010000021.1:0-14303 GCA_964412285.1 uncultured Eubacteriales bacterium
CATAGACAAAGAGTTTTGTTATTTGTACGGCGAGGTTGCCGAAGCATACGAAGCTTGGCGTAAAAGAGTTCCTGACTTTGGTTCTGAATTAGCGGATATTGCAATCTATTTGCTGGGTCTGGCCGAAATAACCGGGGTTGATCTCGGCGAAGAGATCGAGAAGAAGATGGCCGTCAACCAAGCAAGAACGTATAAAGTCATCGACGGCGTGAATACGCGCGTTGAATAGCAATACTTAGAGCATGTGATCTGGATAATATATGAAACTGGATAGTATATGAAAGTTTACTAAAAATCCGTATGAACCAGTCATCGGACGTATTGCGAAGATGATGCCGAGAAGGCAGGTTCAAATGGACAACACATATTTTGGCAAGACTCCAAGAGAGATATTAACTCCAGCGACATTAAAAGCTGTATTAGAACGGGCGAAATCATTGAACAATACCCTGATGATTATCCGCATCCGAGCTGATTACAGCTTATTATCCTACTTTGGATAAATGGGATACGGATTTCAAAACAAGGAAGGCGGTGAGGCGATATGAGTTGCTTTTTCTGTGCAGGCGACATGAAACAGAGTGTCGCAAATCATGTTGTTAATTTTGCAGACTGTATTATTATCATTAAAAATGTCCCATGCAGCGAATGTGAGCAGTGTGGAGAAACGTTTTTGAAGACGCCGTAGCAATGCAACTCGAAAAGATGATCCATCAGGTAAAATCCATCGTTAGCGATATTGCTGTGTTTGAATACTCCAAACTGGCGTCATAATCAAAAGTAGCCAATGCTTCATATTGGCCACATCCACACCCCACCCCACCCCACACAAACATATGTCACTCATCATCATTACGGGCATGTCGGGCGCAGGTAAGTCTCAGGCCGTGCGCTATCTCGAGGATACGGGCTACTACTGCGTCGACAACATACCGCCGTCGCTCATCGTGACCTTTACGCGCCTCATCAACGAGGTGCCGGGCAAGTACGACAACGTCGCGATCTGCTGCGACATACGCGGCGGCGACATGTTCGCGCCGTTCATGGATACACTCCGCGAGATGGATACACTGGGCTACGCATACCGCCTGCTGTTCATCGACGCCTCCGACGACGTACTCATACGCCGATTCAAAGAGGTACGCCGCCCGCATCCCTTGTCGGCGACGGGATTGCTGTCCGATAACATCGCCGCGGAGCGCACGCTGCTGTCTGAAGTGCGCAACAAGGCGCACTACATCATCGATACGTCGTCGCTCACGCGCGGCGAACTCAAGGCCGAACTCACGCGGCTGTTCTCGCCCAAATCGCAGTACGCGGCATTCACAGTCAACGTCATGTCGTTCGGGTTTAAGTACGGCATCCCGCACGACGCGGACATCGTATTCGATGTGCGCTTTTTGCCCAACCCGTTCTATATTCCCGAGCTGCGTCCTATGTACGGTACCGATCCCAAGGTACGCGACTATCTGTATGAGCAACCCGAAACGTCCGTATTTCAAGAGAAGCTGTACAGTATCATCGACTTCTGCATACCATATTATTGTAAGGAAGGCAAATCGCAGTTGGTCATCGCCATCGGCTGTACGGGCGGGCGGCATCGCTCCGTCGCATTGGCTGAGGAACTCGCGCGTCATCTCATCGACACCGACGTCGAGGCGCGCGCCGTCCACCGCGATTTAGACAGGTACAAGGAGTCGACATAATGCAACGAGCAGTCAAAGTAGTGGCATTGGGCGGCGGCACGGGCTTATCGACCATGCTCCGCGGTATCAAGCAATATACGGATGACATCACGGCCATCGTCACGGTCTGCGACGACGGCGGAGGTAGCGGCGTGCTGCGGCAGGAGATGGGTATGTTGCCGCCCGGCGACATACGCAACTGCATCCTCGCGCTCGCATACACCGAGCCTGAGATGGAAAAGCTGTTACAGTATCGGTTCAACGACGGGAGCCTCAACGGCCAGAGTTTCGGCAACCTGTTCCTTGCCGCGATGAACGGCATCTCGTCGAGCTTCCTCGAAGCCGTCGAGCGCGTGAGTGATGTACTCAAGGTCAAGGGCAAAGTCATCCCTGTCACGCTGTCCGACATACACCTCGTCGCCGACTTCTCCGACGGCACGTGCATTCGCGGCGAGAGCGCCATCTCGGCGTATGGCAAGCGTACGCGTACGCGCATCCGCGACATCCGCATCGATCCCGCCGACGTCGCGCCCGTCGCGAGCGCCGTCAACGCCATCGAACAAGCCGACGTCATCATACTCGGCCCCGGCAGCCTGTATACGAGCATCCTGCCCAATCTACTCGTCCCGGGCATCACCGAGGCCATCCGCGCGAGTGGTGCGCCGTGCGTCTATGTCTGCAACATCATGACGCAGGCGGGCGAAACCCACGACATGGATGCGCTGGACCACATCAACGTGATACGCCATCATGCCGATCCGTCCATCATCTCATACGCCATACTCAACATCGGCGCGGTACCGTATGACGTGCGCCGGCGTTACTATAGCGAGGAAGGTTCGTCGCCCGTCATGTATGATTTGGCCGCACTACAACAGCATGGCATCCATGTATTGCCGCGCGACTGTTTCGCACTCAAGGGTGAACATGTGCGGCACAACGCCGACGTTCTCGCCGAAGCCATCATGTCCATCGTCACACGGATACATAAGCGTCCGACGACCCTGTCCATTCACGCATTGCCCAACAGTTGACATAATACGTATGTCCTTTTCATCCAACGTCAAGAGCGAACTCTGCAAGCTGCCCATCGATGATATGTCGCCATGCTGCCGCCGTGCCGAACTTTGCGGCGTGATTTGCTTTGCGGCGGTGTATGGTACGGAGAGTACACGCATCAAGACCGAGCATAACAGTGTCGCGCGGCGCATTTACTTGTTGTACAAGGCACTGTACAACCAAACATTGGACATCGAGATCAAGAAGCCGCCCCACCGCGTCAATCACAGCTATAACCTCGCATTGCCGCACGGCGATACGCGCGACACGCTCGGCGTGTTGTGCGTGGACGGCGACGGCCTCTACATCGGCGACGATATAGGCGTACGCGACTGCTGCCGACGCGCGTTGCTACGCGGCGCGTTCCTCGGCGGCGGATCCATCGCCGCGCCCGAGAGCGGATACCATACCGAGCTTGTGACGCGGTACCAACGCGTTGCCGACGCGTTCGGCATGGTCGCCGAGCAGGCAGAACTGCCACTGCGCAGTTTGGTACGGCGCTCGCACTACGTGTTCTACATCAAGGACAGCGAAGTCATTGGCGACCTGCTGACGCTCATGGGTGCGCCAACCAAGATGATGGATCTGATCAACATCAAGATCATCAAAGAAATGCGCAACAGCACCAATCGTCTCGTCAACGCCGAGAGCGCCAACATCGACAAGACCGTCGACGCATCGGTGCGGCAACTCGACGCGATACAGCGGCTGTCGGACGGCGGCAAGCTGATCGAACTGTCGCCCGAACTGCGGCAAGTCGCGGCACTGCGCGTCGAGTATCCCGAACTCGCGCTGTCGGAGTTGGCCGCCATGATGCCTGAACCTACGAGCAAGTCGACCGTCTATTATCGCTTGAAACGCATCATGCAGTTGGCGGAGCAAATCTTATGACCCCATTCGTTCACCTTCATACGCACACCTGCTATAGCCTACTCGATGGCGCATGTCGCATCGACCGCCTCGTCGATACTGCACACAATCTCGGGCAATCCGCACTCGCGATCACCGATCACGGCGCGATGTATGGCGTAGTCGAGTTCTACAAAAAGGCCGTATCGCGTGGGATCAAGCCCATCATTGGCTGCGAACTATATGTCGCGCGGCGATCTTTACGCGATAGGGACTATGAGTACGACGCGCGCAGTCACCACTTGATCGCGTTGGCCAAGGATAACGCGGGCTACCGCAATCTGTTGCGCATGGTGTCGATTGCGCACACAGAGGGCTTCTACAACAAGCCGCGCGTCGACCGCGAACTGCTCGAACGATATAAAGAAGGTCTGATCTTTACGTCGGCGTGCCTGTCGGGAGAGATTGCGTCGGCAATTCTGGGAGACAACGCGCGTGAAGCCGAACGCATCGCGCAACTGTATGCCGGTCTGTTTGGCGACGACTTCTACCTCGAGTTGCAGGACGTAGGTATACCCGAGCAGAGGCGCGTCAATGCCGTGATTGCAGATATTGCGAAGCGCAACGGCATTGGACTCATCGCGACGAATGACATTCATTATGTAGAAAAGCGCGACGCGCCCATGCAGGACGTGCTGCTGTGCATCGGCACAGGGAAGACGGTCAACGACGCCGACCGTATGCGGTATACGGACGAGCTGTACTGCAAGAGCGGCGACGAGATGGCCGCGCTGTTCGGACAAGTCCCCGAGGCGCTGTCGAACACCGTCGCCATTGCCGAACGGTGCAACGTTGAGCTGTCGTTCTGGAATGGGGATGGCAGCAAGTTGCATCTGCCGCGATACGTGGGCGAAGAGAGTTCGGATGCGTTCACGCGGCTGTCGCTGCTCTGCTACAACGCGTTGCCCGAACGGTACGGCGACGGCGTGACCAAAGAGCATACGCGGCGGCTCAATTACGAGCTGAATGTGATCAACCGCATGGGCTATACCGACTACTTTCTCGTCGTGTGGGACTTCGTCAAGTACGCCAAGGACAGCGGCATCGCGGTCGGCCCCGGACGCGGCAGCGCCGTGGGCAGCATTGTCGCGTACCTGCTGGGCATCACGACAGTCGATCCGCTTAAGTATCATCTGCTGTTCGAGCGATTCCTGAACGCCGAGCGCATCTCGATGCCTGACATCGACATCGACTTCTGCTACGAGCGGCGCGGCGAGGTCATCGACTACGTCGCGCAAAAGTATGGGCGCGAACACATGGCGCAGATCATCACGTTCGGTACCATGCTCGCACGGTCGTCGGTGCGCGACGTGGGGCGCGCGTTGGGATTGCCGTACGGCGCCGTCGACGCGGTCGCCAAGCAGATCCCGTTCGCGATCGGACAGACCATCGACCGCGCGATGGAGTCCAATCCCGAACTGCGGACGATGTATGCGAACGACAGCACGACGCGGCGGCTCATCGATATGGCGCGCGAAGTCGAAGGATTGCCGCGCCATCCGTCGACGCACGCGACGGGCGTCGTCATCACGGACGAGCCCATCGCCGACTGCGTACCGCTCACGCTGTCGAACGACGTCGTCGTCACACAGTACGCGATGGGGCCGCTCGAGGATCTGGGGCTGCTCAAGATCGACTTCCTCGGTTTGCGCAACCTCACGACGATCCAGCACGTCGTCGACCGCATCGCCGAGGACGGCGTTCGCATCGATCTGTCGACGTTGGACTACGGCGACGCGCGCGTGTACGAAATGGTCGCGCGTGGCGAGACCGACGGTATGTTTCAGCTCGAGTCGGCGGGTATCAAGGCATTCATGCGCGAGCTCAAGCCGAATTGTTTGGACGACATCATTGCGGGTATCGCGCTGTACCGCCCTGGCCCCGCAGATTTTATCCCGCGATACATTGCCGGTCGCTCGAATCCAAAGACTGTGCAGTACCGCCACCCACTGCTCGAACCCATCCTGTCCGAGACGTACGGCTGCATCGTCTATCAGGAGCAGGTCATGCAGATCGTGCGCGAACTCGCGGGATTCTCGCTCGCACGCGCCGACGTCGTACGACGCGCGATGTCCAAGAAGAAGCCCGAGGTCATGGAGCGCGAGCGACAGGCATTTGTCCACGGCGACGATACGGCCGAAGGTGCGATTGCACGCGGCATCGACGAGGATACGGCAGACGCGATCTTCCGAGAGATCGCCGACTTCGCCAACTACGCGTTCAACAAATCACACTCGGTCGCCTACGCCATGATCGCGTACCAGACGGGCTACCTCAAATTGCACTACCCCGCGTACTTTATGGCCGCGCTGCTATCGACTGAAGTCGCATCGTCGAGCAAGGTCGCGCGGTATATGGCCGAGTGCAAGCGACTCGGCGTGTACGTCGCGCCGCTGTCGATCAACCTGTCGCTCTGGAGTTTCGCGGCCTACGAACACGATAAAATTGCGTTTGCGCTGTCGGCGATCAAGAACGTCGGCTATAACTTCGCGCGCGAGATCGTGCGCGAACGGCGCATCAACGGCGACTACGTGTCATTGTCCGACCTCTGCAAGCGACTCGTACCCAAGGGATTGACCAAACGTGCGTTGGAGTCGCTGATCATCTGCGGCGCGTTGGACTGCCTCGGCGGTCGGCGCGCGCAGTACATGGCGGTGTACGAGACCGTGTACGAAGCGGAGGCGGGTGCGGCGCGCAACAATCTGTCGACGCAACTCGCGCTGTTTGCGACGGCCGACGCCGATGATCTGCCCGACGTACCCGAGTACGACAGGCAGTATCTGCTCAATACCGAAAAAGAGCTGACGGGTCTGTACCTGTCCGGGCATCCGCTCGACGCGTATGCGCTTGATGCGTCGTGTACGCCGATGGAGGACTTGATTTCGTCCGACAACGCCGCGTACTACGACGGCAAGACGGTCAACGTCATGGGCATCATCAACAAGCGGCAGCAGCGTACGACGAAGGCAGGCGATGTAATGGCAACCATTACAGTAGAGGACTTGACCGGCGCCATCAACGTACTCGTGTTCCCGAAACAGTTGTCACAGCATTACGCGCTGCTGTCGGTCGGTCACGTGATCCGACTCACAGCCAGGGCCGACTGTCGCGACGAGAACGAGTGCGTACTCGTCTTTATGAACGCAGTTCAAGCCAATCCTAAGGCTGAAGCCAAACCTGTGGTCAAGTCTGAAGTCGAACCCAAGCCGTCGGGGCGCACGCTCTATGTGAAAGTACCCGAACTGACGCGCGCCGCGGCGTTCGCGGCAATCCGTCCGATACTCGAATCGCATCGCGGCGATACGCCTGTCGTGCTATTCTTCCCGAGCGACCGCTCGACGTTCCGTGCCGAATGCGCGGTATCGCCCAATGATACGTTGCTGCGCGACATACGCCAAGCGTTGCCGGGCTGTGAGATTGTACTCAAATGAATGTGCCTACAAAACGATTTACCAAAAATGACGATGGATTCACGTGTGCGTACTGCGGGCGCGACGTGCCGCCGCTCGGCCATTCGTGCCGAAATCACTGTCCGCACTGTCTGCGCTCGCGGCACGTGGACATAAACCCAGGCGACAGAAGCAGTACGTGCGGCGGCGTGATGGATCCCGTGGCGGTAGAAGTAGACGCGCGGCGCGGATACATGATTGTACACCGCTGTACGCAATGCGGCGCGGTCAAACGCAACAAGGCCTGTACCGAGGCGCGGCAAGCGCCTGACGACATAGAATTATTATTCAGCATCATGCGTGGGGAACGCATATAAGGGAGTGATACTGTGAGGCAACGGTTGTGGCAATGGAGACTCGCGTTTTACATCACGGCAATCATCGTACTCGTCATCTACGCATGGCAGATCGTCGGCGGATATTTTTCTCGCATCAATATCCTGTCGTCCCTGTCGCCGCTATTCATCGGCTTGGGTATCGCGTATACGATCTGGCCCGTCATTGGGCTGCTCGAGCGCATCCGCGTACCCCGTTGGATGTCGCTGATCGTCGTATACATCGCGTTGGGCGCACTCATTACGTGGTGTACCAACATGATCATACCCATCCTCATCACGAATTTCAACGACCTCGCGCGTACGCTGCCCGTATTCGCCAATGACGTCATGGATTGGGTCAACACGCTGCCGTTTGATTATTCCGTCATCGACATTGATTCTATGTTAGCGACGGTGATCGACCGGGGCTTGAGCATCGCGACGCAGTTATCGAGTACGGTGGCGGTCAATCTCGTGAGTATGCTGACGAACTCCTTCTCGTTCCTGATGAACATCGTACTCGGCATCTTCATCAGCATATACCTCATCATTGACAAAGATCTGATCATGAATTCGTTTTACTCGCTGTGTCCCAAGCGATACCGCGAGCGCGCCAAAGAGTATGTCCAGATCATCGACAGTGTACTGTCGTCATACCTGCGCGGACTCATCATCATGATCTTTATTTTGGGCATCATGACCTACGTGGCGTTGACGATACTCGACGTGCGTTACGCGCTGATCGCCGCCATCATCACGGGCGTGCTCAAGGTCGTACCCATCGTGGGCGCGTGGGCTGGACTCATACCCGTCGCACTGTTCGCACTCATCGACAGTCCGACCAAGGCGCTCGTCGCGTGCATCGTATACTTTGTCGTGCAGCAGCTCGACGGTTCGATCATATCGCCGCGCGTTATGGGCAAGGAGGTAGGGGTACACCCGGTCTTTGTCATCGTGGGTATCTTCGTATTCGGCAAGATGTTCGGCATCACGGGTATGTTACTCGCGGTACCTGTGATGGGCATCGCGAAACTCATCTACGTTAAGATCCGCGCGGCGTACAATGCGTCGCGGTATACGCCGCCTGTCGACCCCAACTTTGAGTGATTCACATATGGCTTTCTATGCCGCAAAGCATAGCGGTAAAGCATATAGGAGGATCCTATGTATTACGATCCAGAACAGTTTCACGTATCGTTATATCCCGACGCGCCGCGCGTGTTGCGTTACAATGGCCAACAAGGCGATGCGTACACGGCGTGGCGTGACGCGGTGCGGGAGAAGTACATCTCGCTGCTGTGTATGCCCAACCAGAACGGCGTACCCGTACCGCGCATTGAGTTCGAGATGGAGCATCCGCCCGTCGACGGCCACGCGGGTTATACCGAGATCCGCTACACGTTCGAGTCGGAGCCGGGTTACATCGTACCCTGCCACCTGCTGTTGCCCTACGGCGAAGCGCCGTTTGCGACCATGCTGTGCTTGCAGGGTCACACCAACGGTATGCATGTATCGTTGGGACGCGCGCTGTACCCGGGCGACGCGGAGCAGATTGCAATGGAACGCGACTATGCGATGCAATGCGTCGATCGCGGTATGGCTGCGCTCTGCATGGAGGTACGGGGCTTCGGCGAGAGCAAGGGCGGTTTAGGACAGGGTTGCCACCACGCATCGATGCAAGCGCTGATGCTCGGGCGCACGATGCAGGGCGAACGCGTCTACGACTGTATGCGTGCGATTGATACGCTATCATACTTTCCCAAGGTCGATGCCAACGAGATCTACGTCATGGGCGATAGTGGCGGCGGTATGCTGAGCTACAACCTGCTCTGCGCCGACCCGCGCATCAAGGGCGGTATGCCGATCTGCTCGTTCTCGACGTACGAGGGCTGTTTCTTTCACCTCTGGCACTGCGCGTGCAACTACATCCCGCACATCCTCGAATACTTCGGCATGGAGGACTATGCGTGCCTGATCGCGCCGCGCCCGCTCGTCGTCGTCAACGGCGCGTCCGATCCCATCTTTCTGATCAGCGAGTCCAAGAAGGCATACCGCACGGTATTGGACCTCTACGCGGCGGCCGGTGCGGCTCATAAAGTCGAACACGTGATAGGCGACGGCGGTCATCGCTTCTTCGCCGACGTCTCGTGGGCGGCTTTCGATCGTGTGACAAAGAAATAGAAATAGGGCGGCTGTGCCGCCCTTGGGTTGCGTGTTACGTTCTGTCGGCCAAAAGATCGAGCAACAGTAACAGACGCTCTGCGTGGATGTTCTCCTCAATACCGAGCTGATAGAACAATTTCTTCAAGTCGTCGTTCTTGGCGTTGATATACTCGGTCGCGTATCGTTCAAACCCGTTGGTCTCGCCCTTGAAGCGTTGACGCAGTGCTTCCTGATAGTTGCTGGGGATGACAGGCGGTTCGATGGCGGGGAAAGTGTATTCTTTGCCCGTGAGCTTGCTCACGACCAAGGACAGGCGATCCGCGTGCAGACGTTCGTCCTTGATGATCTCTTCGATGAGCACTCGCTCGGACTCTGTGGGAGCCATCTTTTTGAGTTCCTCGTAATACGCGGCGTCGGTGAGTTCGTCTTTGATATACTCCTCAATGCGCGCGACGATGTCCTCTTTCTTTTGTGACAGTTTATAATCGTTATTCTGTTGTTCGTTGGGTTGTTCGTTGGCCTGTTCGGCATTGGCGAGGCTTACGCTGCACAAACTGGACAGCATAAGGGTTGACATAACAACGCACAACAATAATGCAATCTTTCGTACCATAGATGTCCCTCTCATTTCATGTAAGTATGAATTTTGTGATTGATATTAGTATGTGCGCTGTAGATAGAATTATCCATGAATAGCAAAAAAATCAAAGCACCTAAAACTACGTATGTATGCGTGGAATGTGGCGTGGTTTCGCCCAAATGGATGGGACGTTGTCCGAGCTGCGACGCGTGGGACAGCTTGCAGGAAAACGTAGAGTCCCCCACGGCTCCGACCGCAGCCCGATCCGCGAGTACGACCAAGGCCGTGCGCCTGAACGACGTCGATACGCGTGAAGAACCGCGCTTATCGACGCAGATCGGCGAACTCGATCGCGTACTCGGCGGCGGCATCGTACGCGGCTCACTGATACTCGTAAGCGGCGACCCAGGCATCGGTAAGTCGACGCTGCTGCTCCAGATGTGCAAGACCATGCCCGGGCAGACCATCCTCTACGTATCGGGCGAGGAGTCTGCGCAGCAGATCAAGCTGCGCGCGCAGCGCATCGGCATGGCGGGCGACGGTTGCTTGTTGCTTGCCGATACCGACATCATCAACGTGCTGTCGCACATTGAAGAGCACAAACCCAACGTCGTCATCATCGATTCGATCCAGACCATGGCGAATCCCGATAGTTCATCCATGGCGGGCAACGTGAGTCAGGTGCGCGAGTGTACGATGCTGCTCACGCATTGCGCCAAGCGGCTCGGCATACCCATGTTCATCGTGAGCCACGTAACCAAAGAGGGTGGCATCGCGGGACCTAAAGTACTTGAACACGTCGTCGATTGCGTACTGTACTTCGAGGGCGAGCGGCACAACTTGCATCGCGTACTCCGTGCGGTCAAGAACCGATTCGGTTCGACGAACGAGATCGGCGTATTCGAGATGAAGGGCGATGGTTTGGCTGAAGTGGCCAATCCATCCGAATTGCTGCTGCAAGGCCGTCCGGCAGACGCACCGGGTTCGTGCGTCGTATCGGTGCTCGAGGGGACGCGTCCGATATTGGCCGAAGTGCAGGCACTGTGTACGCCGACGGCATTCCCATCGCCGCGCCGTTCGGCCAACGGCATCGACTACAACCGCATCATCTTGCTCATGGCCGTACTCGAGAAGCGCATGATGTATCCGCTGTCGGGGTACGACGCGTACGTCAACGTCATCGGCGGTCTCAGCATCGACGAGCCTGCCGTGGATCTCGGTGCAGTCATCGCGCTTGCGTCGAGTTACAAGAACCTGCCCATACCGCAGCACCTCGCCGCGATCGGCGAGGTGGGACTCACGGGCGAGGTGCGCAACGTCAACGCCATCGATGTGCGCGTCAACGAGGCCGCACGGCTCGGATTCAAGTCGATCATGCTGCCCAAGGGTAGCGTCGTCAAGCCGCCTGAGGGTGTATCTCTGCTGTACGTCGACACCGTGGGGCGTTGCATAGACTTGCTATTCGGCAGATAAAACAAAAAACAGCGGAGGAGGAAGCTCCCCTGCTGTTTTTTGTTGATCGTACTATTTATGCTTGATCCCGAAGCTCGACGCGGCGGATCTTGCCGCTGATGGTCTTGGGCAGTGTCTCTACGAATTCGATCACGCGCGGATACTTGTACGGAGCCGTGTGCTGCTTGACATAAGACTGGATCTCTTTCTTGAGCGCGTCGGACGGCTCGTAGCCCTTGGTCAGTACGATGGTCGCCTTGACGAGCTGACCGCGTTCGCCCGTCGTGTCGGGTACGCCCGTGACCGCGCACTCGGTCACGCAGGGCATCTCCATGAGTACGCTCTCGATCTCGAACGGGCCGATGCGGTAGCCGCTCGACTTGATGAGGTCGTCGGTGCGGCCGACGTACCAGAAGTAGCCGTCCTCGTCCTGCCACGCGGTGTCGCCCGAATGATAGACGTCGTTGTTCCAGACGTCGAGTGTCTTTTCCTCGTCGCGGTAGTAGCCCCTATACATGCCGAGCGGTACGCCGTTCTTGGTCGAGATGCAGATCTCGCCGACGTCGCCCGACTTGACAGGGTTGCCATCTGTATCAAGCAACTGTATGTCGTAGGCCGGCGACGGTTTGCCCATCGAACCGGGCTTGGGGTCGCTGCCCAACGGGTTGAAGATGGAGAGTGTGGTCTCGGTCTGACCGAAGCCCTCCATGAGTTTGATGCCGGTGGCCGCGTAGAACTGATTAAACACCTCGGGATTGAGCGCCTCACCCGCGATACACGCGTACTGGAGCGACGACAGGTCGTACTTCGACAGATCCTCTTTGATGAAGAAACGGAAGATCGTCGGCGGCGCGCAGAACGTCGTGATGCCATACTTCTTGAACATGGGTAGGATATCGACGGGGTTGAATCGCTCGAAGTCGCAGGTGAACACCGCGGCCTCGCAGAGCCACTGTCCGTAGTACTTGCCCCAGAGCGCCTTGCCCCAGCCCGTGTCGGACACGGTGAAGTGGAGACCGTCGGGGTCGACGTTGTGCCACCACTTGGCGGTCACGATATGTCCCAATCCGTAGGTCGCCGTGTGCTGCGCGATCTTAGGATACCCTGTCGTACCCGACGAGAAGAACATGAGCATGACGTCGTCGGCTTTGGTGGGTACGCGATCGAATGTGTCGCTCTCGTTGGGGATCGCGCGGTCGAAGTTATCCCAGCCATCGCGTTCGCCGTTGGCCATGATCTTGATCTGCACGGTCGGCGAATTGGGCAGTGCGCCCTCGGCCATTTCCGCAGCCTTGCCGTACCCTGTACAGATGACAGCCTTGACTTCGGCAAGGTTGAAGCGGTACTCGAAGTCCTTGACCATGAGCTGATCTGTCGCAGGAATCGCGACTGCGCCGAGCTTGTGCAGTGCGGTCATCACGAACCAGAACTGATAGTGCCGACGCAGCACGACCATGACCTTGTCGCCCTTGTTGATACCCATGCGGCGCAGATAATTCGCTGTTTGATTCGAGTACTTGCGCATATCACCGAACGTGAAGCGGCGTTCTTCGCCCGAACCGGATACCCAGAACATCGCGAGCTTATCCGGCGACTTGGCCGCGACGACGTCCACGCAGTCGTAGCTGAAATTAAAGTTGTCGGGTACGTTGAACGTGATGTTCTTGAGGTAGCCGTTTTCGTCGAGTGTTTCGTTGACGTACTGTTTATAGACGCGATCATCCGGCACATCGGCGAGCGGATTGCGCTTTTGCGTGACGGGCACGGGCTTTAGCATCGTGGCGTCTTCGTCATTGCCCTTGACGACGACCGACATAAACTTGCAGTCTACGCCGCCGAGTGCGACCATGCCGTGCTTCTTGTGCCCATCATAGAACAGGCTATCGCCGGGTTTGAGTACCTCGATGTGATCATCGATCTGCACCTTGAGGATGCCTTCGAGTACGTAGTTGAGTTCCTGTCCGCCGTGGCTCGCGAGCGCGACGGGTGCGTTCTCGAGCGTCTTGGAGTATTTGGCCGTAACGATGAACGGTTCAGCCAAACGGTCTTTGAGCAGATAGGCGATGTGCGTATACTCGAAGCCCTCGCGCCGCTTGATGGGCATACCGTCGCCTGCGCGCGACAGCGTGTAGCTCGTGAGCCTCGGCTCTTCGCCCATGACGATACTCGACAGGTCGACGCCCAAGCGGTTGGCGCACTTGAATAAGAAAGTGAAGGATACGTCGGATACGCCGTTTTCGATTTGCAGGTATTCGGGTTCGGTGACGCCTGAGACTTGTGCCATTTCTGCGGAACTGATGCCCAGTTCTAAACGCAGTCCTTTGAGTCGTTGTAAGGTACCAGATAAGTTTTCCACAATGGATTCTCCTTGATAAAGTAAAGCAAGGTTGTGAGAATCAGGCAATCAAAAAGCCCCTTGCAGCGTCTGCTACAAGGGGCTTTGAATATATATCCCTATTCAGCACAACGCAAAATGACATTATCACGAATGATAATGCTAATAATAGAGATAATGCTGATGACAGCTATAACCATCTTGCGTTCTCCTTACTCGTTTTTTTATTATTATATCACTTCATCCATAGTTTGTCAAGATCTGCGCAAAAGGTGGAGAAATCAATGATACGGAAAGTAAAACGAACCCCATTACATAACGCCTTTGATATACTTCTGCTTAATTTCCTGCTTC
>CAYPOE010000022.1:0-13663 GCA_964412285.1 uncultured Eubacteriales bacterium
GCAGGAGGTGCGCAACCTCGCGGCACAGTCGGCCGACGCGGCCAAGAATACGACGGTACTGATCGAGGACTCGGTCAATTCCATCAACGAGGGCGTCAAGATCGCCGAAGTCACGGCACGCGACATCCTCGGCGTCGTCGACAACGTCAAGGACACGACGCGCATCATCGCCGAGATCAGCGAGGCCACGCAGGAACAGTCGGACGCGCTCGCACAGGTCACGCTGGGCCTGTCGCAGATCTCAGCCGTCGTACAGGCCAACTCCGCAACGAGCGAAGAGTCGGCCGCCGCGTCGCAGGAGCTGTCGAGTCAGGCACACATGTTGCAGGAATTGCTGTCGCAGTATACGCTTCGCAGCGGCGTCCCAAACGCGCCTGCGCCGGCGGCCGCCACGACCATCCATCGCATCGCGGCCGATGTGCCGACGTTCTCGCTCGACGCGGGCGGCGGCAAGTATTGACGTATCCCATCCGTACGATCCAACAGGGACGACTTCGGCGTTCCTGTTTTCTTTTGCGCAACGCGCGTCAAGACCCGACGCGGCCGCATCTGGTATACTGTGTTACAGAGGTGATGAACGTGATGAATCCACAGCACATCGAGGCCGTACGGCGTATGCAGCGGTACATCGACCGACAACTCCATCAACCCATTACGCTGCGACAGCTCGCCGCAGCGGCCGGGTATTCGCCGTATCACGCGGCACGCATGTTTAAGCGCCTTACAGGCGTCGCGCCATTTGAGTACATCCGGCTGCGGCGGCTCACGCAATCCGCACTGCGGCTGCGCGACGGCGGCGAGACCAAGGTACTCGACGTCGCGCTCGACTTTTTGTTTGATTCGCACGAGGGCTTTACGCGCGCATTCACCAAGGCGTTCGGCGTGGCGCCGCGCGCGTATGCGCACAACCCATCGCCCATTCGACTGTTCCTGCCGTACGAGGTCGGGGACGTCGACAACATCCCATCACGCAGATCCCAGAGAGGAGAACACAACATGAGTCACCCATCCAACACCATCTTCGTACAGGTCATCGAGCGCACTGAACGCGGCATGATATTGCGACGCGCTCGACGGGCTACGGAATACTTCGCATACTGCGAGGAGGTGGGCTGCGACGTGTGGGGCGTGCTGTGCAGCGTCAAAGAGGCGCTGTACGAACCCGTAGGCATGTGGTTGCCCGACGCGTTGCGGCCCGAGGGTACGTCGGTCTACGCACAGGGCGTCGAAGTACCGGCCGATTACAGCGGCGTCGTACCCGACGGCTACGACTTCGTCGTGCTGCCGCCGTGCAAGTACATGATCTTCCAAGGCCCGCCGTTTGACGACGACGCGTTTGGCGACGCGATCGGCGACATGACGCGCGAGATCGACCGCTACGATCCTGCACTCTACGGGTACGCGTGGGACGCAGACGCCGCGCCGCGTATCCAGCTCGAACCGCGCGGCTACCGTGGTTACATCGAAGGCAGACCCGTCCAGACGGCAGGTCGCGAGGCGTAACGCTATCCAGCTCGACACAAACAAAAGCCCCGCGTGTGCGGGGCTTTTGTTGCGCAGTTATGCGCACCTATTCGGCCAAACGTTGGGCGTTGTCGTCGAGGGTCTGACGCTTGACGAGCTTCTTGTAGGTCAGCGTATACATGACGCCGCTGAAGACGCTCAAACACAGCGCCGTGAGGATCATACCGTTGATGATGTACATGGAGATCGAGCCATTGCCCCACATGATGACGAGCATGGCTACAAACGAGAACACCGTCGACGCTTTGCCGTACCACGACGACGACAGTACGATGTCGCGCTTCTTGTACAGGCGTACGCCACCCAACACCATAAACAGTTCCTTGACGCAGAGTACGCCGAACGCAAGCCACATGAGGCGCACGCCGCCCATCGCGATGCAGAACATCGTGACGAGGTTGGTCGCCTTGTCGGCGATGGGATCGAACGCCGCGCCCCAATCGCTCGTCTGCTGAAAATGGCGCGCTATGTAGCCGTCCAGCACATCGGTGATGCCGGAGATGATGAAGATGCTGATATACGCCGCGCGCATATCCAGCACCAAATACGCGTAGGCAAACGCAGGTATCAGCGAGAAGCGCAGTACGGTCAGCAGATTGGGAATCGTCATAAAAACCTAAACACAAAAATGTAGTGAGAGCGCCCGCGCGATCGACCTATATAGATGATCATTAGACGATATAGACGGCATGGTCATGCAATCCATATCGTCATGGGGGCGCTCCCCGCGTGGAATGCCTGTCGTTAGACGGACAGGATGCGCGCAAGTTCGACCATGCGCTCGTCGATCTCGTATGGCATACTCAGTCCCTCGTAGATGTCGACGTCGGTGACTTTGTTGTTGTGCATAACGACAACGCGGTTGGTCTTGCCTTGGCGCAGCAGTTCGACGGACTCGGCCCCCATCTGGCTGCCGACCCAACGGTCGCGTACCGACGGCGTACCGCCGCGCTGCAAGTAGCCGAGCGTCGTCGTGCGCGTATCGATGCCCGTCTCGTCCATGATGCGACGCTCGAGATCGTCGGCGTCCTTGACGCCCTCGGCGAGGATGATGATGAAGTGTTTCTTGCTGCGGCGCTTCCCAGCGTAGATCGGTCCTAAGATGTCCCGCTCGAAGTCGATGGGGTTCTCGGGTATGAGTACAGATTCTGCCCCTGTGCAGACGCCGACCGCGAGCGCGATGTTGCCGCTCGTGTGACCCATGACCTTGACAATGTTGCAGCGTTCGTGCGACGACGCGGTGTCGCGGATCTTGTCGACCGCGTCGACGGCCGTCGTACACGCCGTATTGTAGCCAATTGTGTACTCGGTGCAAGCGATGTCGTTATCGATCGTGCCTGGCACACATACACAGGGCAGACCTTCGGTGCATAGATCCCGCGCCCCGCGGAACGAACCGTCGCCGCCGATGACGACGAGTCCGTCGATCTCGAAATATTTGGCCGTACCAATCGCCTGTCGTACGCCTTCGATCTCGCGGAAGCGCGGCGAACGCGCGGTCTGTAGAATCGTACCGCCGCGGTTGAGCGTATCGGACACGTCGCGCGCGGTCATCTCAAAGATGTCGCCGTGCAACAGACCCTCGTAACCCTTGCGGATGCCCATGACGCGCAGACCATGGTACTTGGCCGTACGCACGACGGCGCGGATGGCGGCGTTCATGCCCGGGGCGTCGCCGCCGCTCGTTAATACGCCTATTGTATTGATCTTCATACCAACACCTCATATTCCTATCGTATATAATATGACAACCCTTTTATGAAGACAGCGTTTTCGCAGAAATCCCTGTTTTTGCAGTTCCACGCGGCGTCACACTGCCGCACGCGGGTTTGGCTTATTGTGTCATTCGCTTATATTGTACACTATATGACGGAAATATGCAATAGACCTCTTGGAATTTACACCGAAGCAAACGTCTGTATTCAAGTGCAATCGTTTGCATACAGGCGCAATCGTTCGCACTTATGGCTTGCTTTCTCACAATTCTCGTAGTATAATAGAGTTGGTAAGATTTTGATGCATGGATCGACGGTCGGCAGACATATTTGCAGCGCATTCGCGCACAATATAACAGATTTGCCAATATTGCCAAGGATGGCTAATGTTGAATATCACAGGGGTTCGTCGAACCTCGGGACTCTCGTTGAAAAGTGGGCATTATGGGCGTTATAAAACGATTCATTCAAGGTATACGCATTGCTTTATTTGCCGCCGTCGCGCTGTGCATCATCGGCGGCGGTCTCTATCTCTATTATTCGAGCCTCATGAAAAACCTGTATGAACAGACGCATCAGACGCTCGACGAAATTATGCGACAGCAGAGCTATACGTTCGCGTCGAAGCTCATAGGCAATTCTCATGAGCTGAACTCTATGTCCGAACTGTTGTCGCGTATGCCGGACGATTTCGACTACATGCTCGCGTTGCTCGGCGCGCTCGTCCGCAACTCAGACTTCGAGTACATCGCCATCGTCAACACCGATGGCAAGGGGATCACAAGCGCAGGAGGCATCATCGATGTGTCGGATACTGCGTATTTCAAACGTTCAGTGCGTGGCGAGGTTGCCATCAATGAGCCTACGTATACCGAAAACGGCGGCGAAGTAAACGTGGTCTTTTCAAGCCCCATCAAGGTCGACAGCGACGTGCGAGGCGTACTCATCTGCTCTTACGCTTCAACCCAGCTCGACAGTCTGTTTGTGTCGTCGTTCGGCGGCAAGGGATACGCGTTTGTCTGCAACGGCGACGGCGACGTCATCGGCAAGACCGTCAATGCGTACAGCTTTACGCGTACCAACATCTTGGCCGATTACGCGTCGGCACAATTCACAGAAGGGACGCTCGATGAGATTCGCCGCAACATGCGCAATATGCTCGACGGATACGCCACGTATCGCATGAATGGCGAAGTTCGTATGGTTAGCTATGCGCCGATCAGCATCAATGATTGGTACATATTTACCATCATTCCCGAGGACGTCATATCCATCAACGCCAATCGCATCCAGCAGTCGGCCATCATCCTCACCGCGATCATCGTGCTGACCCTCGCCGGACTCATGTTCTTCCTCTATGTCTCGCAAAAACGCTACGCCGACGCGCTCTACCGCGTCGCGTACTTCGATAAACTCACGGGACTGCCGACACTCGAACGCTTCAAGATCGACAGCCAGCGTTTGCTCGAGCAGCATCCCGGCACGCCGTTCGCCGTAGTCAAGATGGACATCGTCGAGTTCAAGATGATCAACGAGATGCATGGCTACGAAACGGGCGACGGCATCCTGTTGCTGCTCGCCGACGTATTGCGCAAGACAGAGGATCCGCTATTCCTTTGCGG
The DNA here is from genome assembly GCA_964412285.1 of uncultured Eubacteriales bacterium. Lineage (GTDB taxonomy): Bacteria > Bacillota > Clostridia > Monoglobales > CAYZNM01 > CAYZNM01. The sequence continues at coordinate 4,862 of CAYPOE010000022.1, forward strand.
ACGCAGCGCATCCGACGAATTCATCATGCTCGAACCGCTCTACGGCGCCGATCACCTCGACAATCGTCGCATGGAGATCGAACATGAGTTCACGATGAACAAGCAGGATCTGCCCGGCCACAACGTCGAGTTCAACTACGGCCGCTACTACCTCGACAAGGGTGAGACCAACGTCAACAACGCCATTGAACGCGTCAACCTCGCCCACCGCATCGCCAAGACCAACAAGCACAGCCGCGTCTGCGAATACGACGACGCGTACAAAGAGCGGGCGCTGCGCGAATCCGAGATCAAGGATAAGATGCGCGAGGCGCTGCGCGGCGGCGAGTTCAAGGTCTATCTCCAACCCAAGTACAGGCTCATCGGCGAGACCATCAGCGGTGCGGAGGCGCTCGTACGCTGGTATGAGAACGACGGCACCATCGTGTCGCCCGGCGCGTTCATCCCTGTGTTCGAGAAGAACGGCTTCATCGTCAAACTCGACATGTACATGTTTGACCAAGTCTGCCGCATCATGGCCGAGTGGCTCCGCGACGGGCTGCCCATGATCGTGGTATCCGTGAATTTCTCGCGTCTCCACCTCGACAACCCGCTGTTCGTCAACGACATCACGCGCATCGCCGATCGACACGGTGTGCCGCACAAATACCTTGAGATCGAGCTGACCGAGTCGGCCATGCTCGACCGCGAGGACGTCGTCGAGACCATGGCGGCCGAACTCCACGAGGCGGGATTCACGCTCTCCATCGACGACTTCGGCACGGGCTACTCGTCGCTGGGTCTCTTGAAGAATCTGCCCGTCGATGTACTCAAGATGGATCGCAGCTTCATCGTCGACTCCAAACACGAGCAACGTGCGCGCGCCGTCATCTCCAACGTCATGAACATGGCGAAGCAGCTCGATCTGCTGACCGTGGCGGAGGGCGTCGAGCAGCAGGAACACATCGACTTCTTGCGTTCGGTCGGCTGCGACTACGTACAGGGCTACTACTACGCCAAACCCATGCCGGCCGACGCGTTCACCGCACAATTGCGCGAACAACGCATATAAATTAACCAGAGGGATCGCTATGCAAGGTAAACGAACACAGGTTGTAGTCGTCGACGACAACGTCGCCAATCTCAACATCGCACGGATGGCGCTCGGCGACTTATATCACGTGATACTCATCCCATCGGGAGAGAAGGCGCTGTCGCTATTCGAGCGCGTCGTACCCGATCTATTGCTGCTCGACGTCGAGATGCCGGGTCTGAATGGCTTCGAGGTCATCAAGCGCATCAAGTCGTCGCCTCCCCCCATCTGCGACATACCCGTCATCTTTGTCACAGCCAAAGACGATAACAACAGCGAATTTGCAGGTCTCGACCTCGGCGCGGTCGACTACATCACCAAGCCGTTCTCGTTCCCACTGCTGCGCAAGCGCGTCGAGTTGCACCTCGCGCTCATCGACCAACGCCGCGAGTTGTTCCACTACAGCCAGAACCTCGAGCACATGGTCGACGAAAAGACGCGCACCATCACCGAGTTGCAGCACACCATCGTACACGTGATGTCGGACATGGTCGAGCGGCGCGACGGTTCGACGGGCGGCCACCTCATACGCACACAGGGCTACGTGCGCGTGCTGCTCGACAACGTGCTTCGAGCGGGTCTCTATGCCGATGAGTTGCACGGCATCGATCCCGACCTGTTCGTCAGCGCATCGCAACTCCACGACGTGGGCAAGGTGTCGATCCCCGACAGCATCCTACTCAAGCCGGGCAAACTCACGCCCGAGGAGTTCGACGTCATGAAGCAACATACGACGCTCGGCGAAAACGCCATTCTCTATGCGATGGGCAGCGTGCAGGAGAAGCGATTCCTCGAGATCGCCGCGGCGTTCGCGGGCGCACACCACGAACGTTGGGATGGCACAGGGTATCCGCGCGGCCTCGCGGGACGCGACATCCCCATCGCGGGGCGCATGATGGCGATTGTCGACGTATACGACGCATTGGTGTCGGAGCGCCCGTACAAGAAGGCCTTCTCGCACGAGGCCGCCGTCGGCATGATCCTCGAGGGCAACGGTACGCACTTCGATCCGCTGCTCATCGATGTGTTCCAGAACATCGCCGAGGTGTTCCGGGAGATCGCGGCCGAACACGCCGATCAACCCGCGCACCCAGAGAGATAACGCGTCGGCCTTCGCGCCGCCAACGCATTCTATACCCCATACAACGGGAGGGATTCACCATGACCATCACACGTATACCGGCCCCCTTATCCGCACCGCAACCGACCGCCGTTCCACAGCCGCACGCGACGCTAACCGCGCCAGGCGCTGCGCAAGTCGTACAGGGTTCGCCCGCGCAGGGCGGCGCCACCGACGCCTTCCAGCGCATCGCCGAGAATGACAAGGCGCGTGCGATCAACGGCTGCGAAACCTGTCGCAATCGCACGTACGTCGATTCGTCGAACGATCCGGGCGTGTCGTTCAAGTCGCCGACCAAGGTCGCACCCGAGGCGGCGGCTTCAGCCGTACGTTCGCACGAAAACGAGCATGTGTTCAAAGCCAACGCCAAGGCGCAAGTCGAGGGACGAGAGGTTGTATCGCAGACCGTGACCCTGCACACATCGGTCTGCCCCGAGTGCGGGCAAACCTACGTGTCGGGCGGCACCACGCGCACGACGACGCGTTCGGCGTCGCGGAACGACATCGGCAAGTACGCGCCGAACGACGCGGTATCGGCGCGCGGCAGCAAGCTGAGCATGTGGACGTGAGTGGCGGCGACGTTGTGCTACTGGAACATTAGCACTTTCAATCCACTTTCTTTTGCTTTCGACCATGCATATCCCAGTCGAATCTCAAAAAAGTGGATTGAAAACTATATATAATTGAAAACTATAAAAATTGGGTATTGCATTTTGTGTAAGACTATGCTATAATAATCACATGAAGAACACAGGCGTAAGATTCATCACGCAGACGGCCTTGCTACTCGCGTTGGGCGTTGTGTTCCAATCGTTGCGGTTGGTGCCTATTCTGGCATCGAACCCTGTCGTATCGTCGGTCATCATCGGCATACTCATCAACACCGTCCTCATCATAGCGGCAGATCGTGTGGGTTGGAGCGGCGGGATCATCATTGGTGCGTTGTTCCCGGTGATTGCGTTTATGCAGCAGTTTTTGCCCAATCCCATGATGATCGTCATTGTGGCAGTGGGCAACATCGTACTCGTAGCCGCATACGCACAGCTACAACGGTATAACCGTATCGTCGCACTCATCGTAGCCGCGTTTATCAAGTTTGTATTTCTGTACTATGCGGTGCGCCTGACGTTTACGTACCTGTTTTCGATCCCTGAGGCAATGTTCAATACGTTGTCCGCCAGTTTTGGCTATATGCAATTGCTCACAGCCATCGCAGGCGGCATACTCGCACTCCTCATATCGGACAGGATCAACAAAGCACAACAGTAACACGACGCGTCATGCGTCGCAAACAATGGTCGATTAGCCCAGCTGGTTAGAGCGCTTGCTTGACATGCAAGAGGTCGTTGGTTCGATTCCAATATCGACCACCATTTTGTTTTGAGTATACAGTCCGTCGGATCTGCGCGGACGATTCACAGGGAGAAGCCGCTTTTGCGGCTTTTTCGTATTTATGGCATATGCGCCATCGCTATACCCATGATCGCACAAGTCATCATCGCGCTCGATACCGCGGCCGTCGACCGTGTGTTCGACTACCTTATCCCTGCCGATGTGCTCGAACGCCGCACCTGCGTACCCGGCGTGCGCGTCGTCGTGCCACTGCGCGGTATGCGCGCGACCGCCGTCGTGCTGCGCGTGACCGACGCATCGGATTACGCGGGTACGCTGCGCGAACTCATCTCCGTCGTCGACGACGCGCCGCTCGCCACACCCGCACTGCTCGACGTCGCGCTCTTTGTGCGTGAACACACGTTCTGCACATACTATCAAGCGCTGCGGCTCGTACTGCCCATCGGCATCAAACTGCGCATCGTGACGCTGCTGTCGCTTGCAGACGGTGCGGATGTGTCGCGGTACGATGGTGCGTGCGCCGAACTGCTCGACGAACTCCGAGAGGCCGACGTACCCCTGCACGAAGTATGTACGTCGGCGCGGCAACGGCGCGCGCTACAGACGTTGTTCGCCGACGGCGTCGTCGTGCGCAGTTACCGCTATCTGCGGGACGTCGACGTCAAGTACGGCACGCGTTATACGCTGAACGGCACGCTCGAGCGCATCCTCGGCGACATCCCGCCGCGCGCGACGCTCCAGCGCACCGTGGTCGAGTACATCGCCGAACACGGCGGCGCGCTGCTGTCCGACCTGTCGCGCGACGTCAACGGGGCGCGGGGCGCGGCCGTCGCGCTGCACAAGAAGGGGCTGCTCACGCGCGAACGCGTCTGGGATCAGCGCAACCCCGTCGGTGACGTGCGGCCGCATCCGCCGCACGAACTGTCGCCGTCGCAGCAAACCATCTACGATGATGTGATTGGACGGTACGAGCGCGGCGAGACCGTCGCGGCATTGCTGCACGGCGTGACGGGCAGCGGTAAGACCGAGGTATACCTGCGGCTGACCGAGTACATGCTATCAAAAGGGCGCGGCGTCATCGTGCTCGTACCTGAGGTGTCCCTGACGCCGCAGGCCGTGCAGCGGTATGCGGGACGGCTCGGGGACACCGTGACCGTATTGCACAGCTACCTGTCCAAGGGCGAACGCTACGACCAGTGGCTGCGCATCCGCGACGGCGACGCGCGCGTCGTGATTGGCGCACGCAGCGCGGTGTTCGCACCCATCGACAATCTCGGACTCATCATCGTTGACGAGGAACACGAGGATACCTATCGTTCCGACACGCCGCCCGAGTACGACGCGACGGTCGTCGCCGCCGAACGCTGTCGTCGCGAGAACGCCATCCTGCTGCGCGGCAGTGCGACGCCGTGCGTCACGACGTACCACGCCGCGATGGATGGGCGGCTGATGCTCTACGAGATGCCGTCGCGCATCGGCGACGCGTCGCTGCCCGATGTATACGTCGTCGATATGCGGGACGAATTGCGACAGGGCAACCGCACGATGCTCAGCAAGCGGCTCGCGCATACGTTGCGCACGACGGTCGAGAACGGCGAACAGGCGATTTTATTCCTCAACAAGCGCGGGTACAACAGCGCAGTCGTCTGTCGATCGTGCGGCGAACCCGTGTACTGCGCGCGGTGCAGCATCCCACTGACCTACCACAAGTACAACGGCACGCTGCTCTGTCACTTCTGCAACTACGCATTGCCCGACAGCGGCGTATGTCCGTCGTGCGGCAGCGGCTTTCTCAAGCGCATCGGCACGGGTACCGAACGCGTCGAGGATGAACTCGACGCGCTGCTGCCCGGCGTACCCCACGTGCGCATGGACGGCGATACCGTGCGACTCAAGGGCGCGCACGCCGACATCTTGCAGCGGTTCGAGAGTGGGCAGTGTCCGATCTTGCTCGGTACCCAGATGGTCACAAAGGGATTGGACTTCCCGAGCGTCACATTGTGCGCAGTCCTCTGTGCCGACATCACGCTGTCGACCAACGACTACAGGGCGGCAGAACGCACGTTTGCACAACTCGTACAGCTCGCGGGACGCAGCGGGCGCAAGGATCGCCGCGGCCGCGCGTTCATCCAGACTTACCAGCCCGAACATTATGCGGTGCGACTCGCATGTACGCAGGACTACGCCGACTTCTACGCGAACGAGATCGCGCTGCGCGAACGGCTTTCGTACCCGCCGTACTGCGACATCGTCGTACTGCTGTCGACGGGCGAGGACGAATCCGCCGTACAGTCGGAACTCGGCAAGGCGGTCGACCTGTTCGTGGACTACGTCAAGCGGCATAAACTGAAAGTACAGATGCTGCGGCCTGCGCCGTGTCCGTACGCAAAGTTGCGCGACCTGTTCCGCTACCGCGCCGTGATCAAGATGATCGACGCGGCCGCACACCGTGCCGTATTCGTCGACATCATCGAGCGGTGTCAAGGTGTGCGCGTGAGCGTCAATCCCAACGATATGCAGTAAAACACACAACTACTACCCTATAAAAATACTGCGATATAGCAAAATAATAGCGAATAATAGCGAAATAGAAGGAGAGAGTATGGCGATACGCAAAATCATCGGTTTGGACGACGACAGGCTCCGCAAGAAGAGCAAACCTGTCGACAAGATCGACGGGCGGCTTATGACGCTGATACAGGATATGCGGGATACACTCCGGGAGGCCAATGGCCTCGGACTCGCCGCCGTACAGGTCGGCGTACTCAAGCGGGTCGCGATCATCGTTGACGAGGTCGAGAACGAGGAACCCAACGCCATCGTCATCATCAACCCCGAGATGATCGAGGTCGAGGGCGAACAGTGCGAATCTGAGGGCTGTCTGTCCATGCCAGGCAAGTTCGCATATGTCAAGCGGCCGTATGCCGTCAAGGTGCGCGCGATGAACGAGTACGGGCAGTGGATGGAGTACGACGCTGAAGGCAATACGGCGCGCGTGTTCTCGCACGAGATGGATCACATGGACGGTGTCATGTTCGGCGACAAGGCCGAGCGATTCTTGACAGACGAGGAGATCGAAGCGTTGCGGGACGGCGGCTCATCGGGGGGCGATGACGCATGACGGCCACGACGATCATGGGTACGGAGCGCATGGGCAAACTCATCGTACGCCTCGCCGTACCCTCTATTGTCGCGCAGTGCGTGAACATCCTCTATAACACCGTCGACCGCATCTACATCGGGCGCATCCCCGACGTCGGCGCAATGGCGTTGACAGGATTGGGGCTGTCTATGCCCGTCGTACTCATCGTGGTGGCGTTCGCACTCTTCGTCGGTATGGGCGGTGCGCCGTTGGCCGCGATCGAGATGGGCAAGGGCGACTACGACAAGGCCGAGCGCATCCTCGGCGGCAGCGTCGTGTTGCTCATCGCGCTGTCGATCGTACTCACGGCCGTGTTCCTGATTTGGAAGCGACCGCTGCTCTACGCGTTCGGCGCGAGCGACAACACGATCGAGTACGCGCTCGAATACATCACCGTATACTTATATGGCACATTCGCGGTACAGCTCACGATGGGGCTGAACACCTACATATCGGCGCAGGGGCGCGCGGGCGTCGCGATGTGTTCGATCCTCTTCGGCGCGGTACTCAACATCATACTCGACCCGCTCTTCATCTTCGTCTGGCGCATGGGAATCGGCGGCGCGGCGTGGGCGACTGTGATCTCGCAGACGGTCAGCGCGGTGTGGGTCGTTTGGTTCTTATGCTCGAATCGCAGTGCGATCCGGATCAAGCCGCGCAACATGCGCTTTGACCCGCGCATCGTCGGCGCGATTGCCGCACTCGGCATATCGCCGTTCATCATGCGTTCGACCGAATCATTCGTGCAGATCGCACTCAATGCAGGGCTGTCACACTACGGCGGCGACCTCTACGTCGGTAGCATGACGATCCTCCAGAGCGTAATGTCCATGGTATTTGCCCTCATGCAGGGACTCACGGCGGGCGTACAGCCCATCGTCAGCTACAACTACGGTGCGCGCAACATCGGGCGCGTCAAGCAGGCGTTCTTTTATATGCTCGCGTCCTTGGCCGTGATCGGGTTGTGCAGCAGCATCGCGACGTTCTTCTTCCCGCGTGCACTCGCGGAGTTGTTCACGGATGAGGCGGCACTCATCGATCTCTCCGCGTCGGTCATGCCGTACTTCTTCGGCGGCGTGTGGATGTTTGCCGGGCAGATGAGCTGTCAGACTGTATTCCTCGGACTGGGCTACGCCAAGGTATCGCTGTTCATCGCATCTCTGCGCAAGATCATCCTGCTGATACCACTGTCGATCTTACTGCCGATGCGATGGGGCGTGATAGGGATCTACTTTGCCGAACCCATCTCGGACATCCTTGCGGCGTTAACGGCGGTTACACTGTTCTCGATCCTCTTCACGCGGCTCGTCAAGCGTATGAATCGCCAAGAAGCCGACGACGCCGAGATGCAGAGAGTCGGTCAATAAGGCGACGCATCGGCATACGCGAGGTCGACGATGCGGCACGTGTCGGGGTCAATCGTGAGCGTGACGGTTTGCTCATACTCGGGACCCGTACTCGTCGCGTAGGCGAACACGATGGCGTACGTGCCGCCGCCTGTATCCTCGCACGTATAGTCCTCGACCCACGGACTCGATACGCCCGTCACCCACCACAACGCCTCGAAGTCGGCGCGCAGATCCGCGCGCAACGCGTCGGACAGCAGCAGGTACTGCGTGACGCCGTCGCGACGCCGCACGGCGTCGGCGTACCTCTCCGCGCATTCATCGGGCGCAGTCGGTGGCACAAACGTACGCATCAGGATGTTCATAGGACCCTCTTGCTCAAACGTACGCGCAAGCAACAGCGCGAAGTCGGCGGCCGATACGACGTCGTTCGCCGCGTAGGCCATGCCGTCGGATATACTGAGTTCGTCGAGTACGCCGATGTAGCCTTCGGGATACGCGCCATGCTTCTCGGTCATGTAGTCGTAGCGGATCGCGCCGACGAGCATACGCGCGGCCTCGGCGTAGGTTAACGCGCGCGCAGGCCTGAACGTTGCATCGCCGTAGCCGCGCACGAATCCCAATGCACGGGCGAGCATAACGTGTATATATGCGTCGTCGCCGTCGACGACGTCGGTGAAACCTGCATCCGGCACGTCGTCGTAGAGCAGGCAGAGCGCGGGATATGCCGCCGCGTCGCCGCCGTCGACAAAACGCAGGCGGCCGTCCC
>CAYPOE010000022.1:13673-14014 GCA_964412285.1 uncultured Eubacteriales bacterium
GGAGCTTGCACGCCCGAGGGCACACGTCGCACTGCAGGCGGCCGTCCCCGACGGCGTAGTGGTCTTCAAGCGCAAATCCATCGTAGATGCGGTCGGTGATGGCGCGTACCGCGTCGGCACGCGTGACGCCGTTCGAGGACGCGTACGCGGTCCCGCAGAGTAGGATGGCGACGGTCAAAATCATAGCTGCATAACGTTTCATGTTTCCCCTCATCTCACTTTCGACTTTTTTACTTTTCACTTGGGTTCTCTCTGTCGCGTATATGGCGTAGCTTTATTATATACCCGTCCTCCGCGCTTGACAATAGAGTACAAATCCTATTACCGTATCCAACGCATCG
>CAYPOE010000023.1:0-13859 GCA_964412285.1 uncultured Eubacteriales bacterium
ATGGCGGTCGCATCTTGATTCGCACAGAGACAGACCTTACGGGATTGCCGGCACAGGTTACGGCGGAGATTGCCACCGCGGAGGATATGGACGACGTCGAACCCTATCTCTCGGAATTCGCGGAGGTTTTCGGATTGCGTGGCGACGTACTGATAAAACATAGATATTATATACTAAAGCCCAATGCAAAGAATCCGTATAAGCAGTTGTACACTGCGAATTAGCGCAATTTGCAATTGCAAAAAATGTCAGACGGCGCTTTGATTGCAAATTGCTGTAGGGGGTAGCCCATGTGTGGCATCATCGGTTATGTAGGGAGTGAAAACGCAGTTCCCATTATTTTAGACGGACTGAAAAAGCTGGAATATCGCGGGTATGATTCTGCGGGCATTGCAGTGAGGGACACAGGTGGGTTTTCCATCGCCAAACAAAAGGGCCGCCTATCGGCTCTCGAGGCTTTGATTCAGACGCAGCCAATCAATGGATTCATGGGCATCGGCCACACCCGGTGGGCTACGCACGGAGAACCCTCCGACGTCAATTCTCATCCCCATTTGGGCAGCCAACAAAAGATTGCCATCGTTCATAATGGCATCATCGAAAACTATAAGCAACTCAAAGAGCGTCTCACCCAAAAAGGCATTGTATTTACCTCGCAAACCGACAGTGAGGTCATTGCGCAGCTCGCCGAGTATTACCACACAGGCGACATCATGGATACCGTCATCAAAGTATCCAACGCGCTCATAGGTTCCTACGCGCTCGGCATCATGAGTCTCGACGAACCCGAAAAGCTCATCGCCATCAAAAAAGACAATCCGCTCATTGTCGGCGTGTCGGAAAGCGGCAATTTCATTGCATCCGACGTCCCTGCGGTACTCAAGCACACGAATCGGGTATACTACTTAAATGATAGAGAGATCGCCGTACTGACGCGGCATGGCGTACAGTTCTATAACACCGATAAAGAGCCGGTTGCAAAATCGCTCGAGACCATTTGCTGGAGTCCGGGCAGCGCTGAAAAGGGCGGGTATGAGCATTTCATGCTCAAAGAGATCATGGAGCAACCGAGGGTTTTGCAGGATACCATCGGGTCAGTACTCGGCAACGGCGACAATAGGTCCATTATAGACGAACTTGACATTTCACGTTTCGATAAGATGGTGATCACCGCCTGCGGTTCCGCCTACAACGCGGGTATGGTAGCCAAGTATGTATTCGAGCGGCTGTGCCGCTTGACCGTGGAGGTAGAGCTCGCCAGTGAGTTTCGATACAAGGACGCCATCGTCGACGCCAACACGCTCGTAATCCTCATCAGCCAGTCGGGTGAGACGGCAGATACCATCGCTGCCATGCGGGAGGCCAAGGGCAAAGGCGCGGCGACGCTATCCATTGTCAATGTCATCGGTTCGACCATCGCCAAGGAGGCCGATTATACACTATTCACTTTGGCAGGTCCCGAGATTGCGGTTGCTACGACCAAAGCGTTTTCGGCGCAACTCGCGCTGCTGTATCTATTGGCCGTGCGCTTCGCGGCGAAACGCGGCAGAATATCTGCCGAACGGCAACAACAGCTTCTCGCCGAGATTGCCTCTATTCCCGATAGCGTGGCAGACTTGTTCCGTCAGGTGGATTCGATCCAAAAGTACGCATCGACTTGTGTGGGTTACAAGAGCATCTTTTTCATCGGGCGCAACATCGACTATGCCATTGCCATGGAAGGTTCTTTGAAGCTCAAAGAGATCTCGTATATTCATTCTGAGGCATACGCGGGCGGGGAACTCAAGCACGGAACCATTTCACTGATAGAAGAAGATACGTTGGTGGTAGCGCTCTCCTGTTGCGAGAAACTCTACGGCAAGATCTTGAGCAATGTCGAGCAAGTCGTCAGCCGTGGCGCAAAAGTACTCTTTATCGGCAACTGCATACAGGTAGAACCCGACGAAAAACTCTCGTTCATCGCGCTGCCCCAGTGTGACGAACTCTTCTCGCCCTCTCTGTCGGTCATCGTACTGCAACTGTTCAGTTATTACGTTGCCGCCAACAAGGGGCTTGACATCGATAAGCCGCGCAATCTCGCCAAAAGTGTTACGGTCGAATAGCACGGTCAAATAGGAGGCATGGAGCATGAACACAACGGCCAGTGAAGTCTTGGCATTTATCAAAGAAAACGACGTCAAGTTTATTCGGCTTGCATTCTGCGACCCGTTTGGCACGCAAAAGAACATCGCCATCATGCCGGATGAGCTGCCGGGCGCATTCCAACGCGGTATCTCGTTTGATGCATCGGCGATCCAGGGCTTTTCCGATGTCACAAAGTCCGATCTGTTCCTGTTCCCCGACCCGGCTACACTGACGATATTGCCGTGGAGACCGGGTCCTGGGCGGGTTGTGCGATTTTACTGCGACATCAGGAATCCCGACGGTTCGGCCTTCGCGCACGACAGTCGGTATATTCTGAGACGTGTGGTCGAACGATATGAGGCGCTGGGTTACGTCTGCAAAGTAGGCGCGGAGTGTGAGTTTTATCTGTTCAAGACCGACGACACGGGCGAGCCGACCGAGGTGACGTTGGACAAAGGCGGGTACCTCGACATCGCGCCTCTGGACAAAGGCGAGAACATTCGGCGCGAGATCTGTCTGTGCCTCGAAGAGATGGGCATCCATCCCGAGACCTCCCATCATGAACAGGGGCCGGGACAAAATGAAATCGACTTTCGATTTGACGATGCGCTTTCGACGGCGGATCAATTGCTCGCGTTTAAGTCCGTGGTCAAGGCGGTGGCCGCGCGCAACGGTCTGTTCGCCTGCTTTATGCCCAAGCCGTTGCAGAATGCAGCGGGCAGCGGATTGCATGTCAATCTGTCGCTTGCGCAGAATGGCCTGAATATCTTCAAGAATGCGGCGCAGGGTCACTCGCATATCGCTGAGAGTTTCATCGCAGGCATCCTGACGAAAACGCCCGAAATCACGCTATTCCTGAATCCGCTGTGCAATTCATACGAGCGATTCGGCAGCTTTGAAGCGCCGAAATACGTATCGTGGTCGCATCAGAATCGCTCGCAGCTCGTGCGGATTCCTGCGGCCATAGGCGAGCGCGTGCGCATGGAGCTTCGCTCGCCGGATCCGGCGATCAACCCGTATCTGGGATTTGCACTGATCTTAGCAGCGGGGCTTTGGGGCATTGAGAACGATTTGGTCTTGCCTTCGGCCGTTGATGCAGATCTGTACGCAGCGGATCCGAACGTCACGCAATCGCTCGCGCTGTTGCCCGATGGTTTGGAGAAGGCGATCGGACTTGCCGAGCAGAGTACGCTTGTGAAAGATACGATCGGGGCGCAACTGCTGTCTAAGATCATTTTGATCAAGAGAGAAGAGGCAGACGCCTTTGCCGCAGCTTCGGATAAGCGCGCATTTTACAAAGATAGATACTTCGGCGCGATTTAATTTAGATGCGTTTCAAATATATTTTAGATGCGATTTAATTGAATAGATCAAAATAGATCGGGAAAGGTGGCGATTGCATGGATAGCGCCCTAATTGTTTCTGCTTCTGAAAAGAGTCATGTCTTTTTCTCGGAACTGTTAAGCTCTGCTTCCATTGGGGTGTGTGCCACCGTAGCTTCATGCGCCGAAGCCAGACGCTTGTTGCTCGAGCGCGACTTCGACTTGGTCATCATCAACGCGCCGCTCTGTGATGAATCGGGCGAGAGTCTGTCGCGACACATTGCATCAAAAGGCGTGAGTCAGGTTATCTTAGTTGTAAAGAGCGAATACTTCGACGAGGTGTCTGCACTCACCGAGGAGCATGGCGTTCTAACCGTCGCAAAACCTCTCAACAGGACGCTGTTTTGGGCGGCCTTGAAGCTCGCCAAATCCGCCGCCTCGAGGCTGCGATCCATGCAAGCCGAAAACAGCAAACTGAAAGATAAGATCCAAGACATCCGCATTGTCGACCGCGCCAAGTGTATCTTGATCTCTTACCTCGGCATGAGCGAGCAGGAGGCGCACCGATACATCGAGAAACAGGCGATGGATATGCGTACGACAAAAAGCGCGATAGCAGAAGGAATATTAAAGACATATGAGAATTAACGGAAAGTTACACGAGGAATGTGCCGTATTCGGAGTCAGCACGCTGTCGAACGAAGCGGCGGGTATTACATACAACGGCCTCCTATCGCTCCAACACCGCGGGCAGGAGGGCGCGGGTATCGCCGTGACGGTGGACGGCAAGATCCTGTATCACAAGGACGTCGGACTCATCAGCGAGGTGTTTTCACCCAAGGTCATGGGCAAGATGCCCAAAGGCAACATCGCCGTGGGTCACGCGCGATACTCTACCACAGGTAGCAACACCAAAGAGAACGTAGGGCCTTTCATCACGGAATACTTGACCGGGCGTATCGCGACGGCACACAACGGCAATGTCACCAATGCGCGCGAACTGCGGCAGGGCTTGCAGGGACTTGGGCTGAACTTTGATGCGACGAGTGACAGTGAGGTCGTGTCCGCGTTGATTGCGTACTACATCATGCGCGAACGGGATACGGTGCGCGGGATCGTCAAAGCTGGCCAGTATTTGCACGGCGCGTTCTCATTGGTGATCGCCAGCAGCGAAGGCAAGCTCATCGCGCTGCGCGATCCCGACGGTTACCGCCCGCTGTGCATCGGCAGCAACGCGTCGGGCGTCGCCGTCGCCTCGGAGAGCTGTGCGTTAGAGGCGTGCGGCTTCGCATTCGTGCGCGACGTGCGCCCGGGCGAGATCGTCGTCATCGAGAACGGAGAAGTTATCTACGAGGAACAGGCGTTGGGTGGTAAGAGCCAATATGCCGGACTGTGCATCTTTGAGTACGTTTACTTCGCCAGACCCGACTCGGTCATCGATGGGCTGTCGGTATATGACGCGCGTTTCCGCATGGGTGCCGCGTTGGCACAGGAGTACCCGGTCGATGCGGACGTCGTATGCGGCGTACCTGACTCGGGGTTGGAGGCGGCGATCGGGTACAGTGCGGCGAGCGGCATACCGCTGTCTCCGGGCTTCGTCAAGAACCGCTACATCGGCCGGAGTTTCATCTATCCGACGCAGGATATGCGCGACAACGCGGTGCGGCTCAAGCTAAACCCGCTGTCGGCGAACATCAGCGGCAAGCGCGTCGTACTCGTCGACGATTCCATCGTGCGTGGCACGACGAGCGAAAAGATCGTGCGCAGCCTCAAGAACGCGGGTGCGAAAGAGGTACACATGCGGATCTCGTCGCCGCCGTTTCGACATACCTGCCACTACGGCACGGACATCGATCAGGCCGAAAACCTGATTGCCAATCGCATGAACATAGACGACATACGGCGCAAGATCGGTGCGGATAGCTTGGGATACATCAGCATAGAGGGTCTAAAAAGCGCGTGCAGTACATGTGCGCTATCGTTTTGTACAGCCTGCTTCACGGGGCATACATGCACGCAGATCAACACAAAGCAAGATTTGGAGGCGTAAACGCATGAACCTCAATATACTCTTAGAGAACGGCATGGTCTTCGAGGGACAAGGCTTCGGGGCCGAAGGCGACGTGACGGGAGAGATCGTCTTTACCACGGGCATGACCGGGTATTTAGAGACCCTGACCGATCAAAGCTACCATGGGCAGATCGTCCTACAAACCTTTCCCCTGATCGGAAACTACGGCGTGATCCCTGCTGATTTTGAAAGTGCATCCGTCGGCCCGCTCGCTTATATCGTCAAAACGCCGTGCCAAGATCCCTCCAATTTCCGCAGCGAGGGTACGCTTGGCGCTTTTTTACGAGAGAAGGGCGTCGTGGGACTGTACGGCATCGACACACGCGCGCTGACCAAGATCATACGCGAGCAGGGCGTCATGAACGGCCGCATCACGGCAGCTTCGCCCGATGCCGTTTCGTTCGACGCCATTCGCTCGTATACGATCGAGAACGCCGTGCGAAGCGTATCCTGCAACAAGCCGATGCACTTCCGTGCAGACCAAACAAAGTACACGGTGGCACTGTTCGACTTCGGATTGAAAGAAAACATCAAGCGCGAGCTACTAAAGCGCGGGTGCGACGTGTGGGTGTTGCCGTCCGAAACACCGCCCGAGGACGTCGTACGACTCTTGCCCGACGGTATCATGTTGAGCAACGGCCCCGGCGATCCCGCCGATAACGCCACCATCATCGCGCACTTGAAAACGCTGTTGCGTGCGGATATCCCGATCTTCGGGATCTGCCTCGGTCATCAACTGCTCGCATTGGCCAACGGCTTTGCCACGCACAAACTCAAGTATGGACATCGCGGCGCGAATCAGCCGGTCAAGCATCTGCAGAACGGGCGCGTGTACATCACGTCGCAGAACCACGGTTATGCCGTCACGTCGGAGAGCATCGACGCGCACGTCGCAGACCCGTGGTTCGTCAACGTCAACGATCGTACTTGCGAGGGGATACGGTACAAAAACGCGCCGGCGTTCTCGGTGCAGTTTCACCCTGAGGCGTGCGGAGGGCCGCACGATACTGCGTTTTTATTTGATTTGTTCATAGAGAGCATGGAGGGACGAAAGAATGCCGCTCGATAAAAGCATCAAGAAGGTATTGGTGATCGGCTCGGGGCCGATTGTGATCGGACAGGCGGCGGAGTTTGATTATGCCGGTACGCAGGCGTGCCGCGTGTTGCGCGAGGATGGCATCGAGATCGTACTCGCAAACTCCAATCCTGCGACGATCATGACCGACAAGAACATCGCCGATAAAATCTATATCGAACCGCTGACGCTCACGACGATCAAGCGCATCATTGAAAAAGAACGTCCCGACAGCATCCTGTCAGGACTCGGCGGACAGACAGGGCTTACGCTGTGTATGCAGCTTGCGCAGGACGGTTTCCTGGAGCAGACGCAGGTGCGCTTGCTCGGCAGCTCTCCCGAAACGATTGATAAGGCCGAGGATAGACAGCTCTTTAAGCAGACCATGCAGAATATCGGACAGCCTGTGGTGCCGTCCGTGATTGCCACGGAATTGGGTACTGCGCTCGATTTTGCGGATGGCATTGGCTACCCTGTGATCGTACGCCCTGCGTTTACGTTGGGCGGCAGCGGCGGTGGGATCGCGTATACCCAAGCCGAGCTGATCGAGATCGCAGAGGGCGGCCTGTCGCTGTCCCCGATTCATCAGATTCTCGTCGAGAAGTCCATTGCGGGTTGGAAAGAGATCGAGTTTGAGGTCATGCGCGACCAGTCGGGTAACTGTATCACGGTCTGCTCCATGGAAAACTTTGATCCGGTTGGCGTGCATACAGGGGACAGCATCGTCATCGCGCCCGCCGTCACGCTGGCTGACAGAGAGTACCAGATGCTGCGCACGGCCGCGCTCGACATCATCGAAGCGCTCGGCGTGGAGGGCGGCTGCAACTGTCAGTTCGCGCTGCATCCGCACAGTTTTGAGTACGCTGTAATCGAGGTCAACCCGCGCGTATCGCGCTCATCGGCGCTGGCGAGCAAAGCGACGGGCTACCCGATTGCAAAAGTGGCGACCAAGATTGCGATCGGCTACAGGTTGGATGAAATCGTCAACGCGGTGACAGGCAATACGTATGCGGCGTTCGAGCCGACGCTCGATTATGTCGCGGTCAAGTTCCCCAAGTGGCCGTTCGACAAGTTTGTCTATGCCAAGAAGGACTTGGGTACGCAGATGAAAGCGACGGGCGAGGTCATGGCGATCGCCGATACCTTCGAGGAAGCACTGCTCAAAGCCGTACGCGGTGCAGAGATCGGGCTACATAGCCTTGAACTGCCGCGCCTGCAACGCAAGACCGACGAGGAGATCAACGCGTTGCTCGATACCGTGACGGATCAGCGGCTGTTCGTGCTGTACGAAGCGATCCGCCGCGGCGTCAGTATCGACGAACTGCACATGACGACCAAGGTCGACCGCTGGTTCCTGCACGGGCTGCGCAACATCGCAATGAGTACGCCGTGCGACAAGCCGCTGCTCTACAAAATGGTCGATACCTGCGGCGGCGAGTTCGAGGCCAAGACCCCCTACTTCTACTCGATTCAGAACGGCGCCGAGAACGAAGCGTTGCCGTTTATCGAAAAGTCTGATAAACCGCGCATCGTGGTACTCGGCAGCGGACCGATCCGCATCGGGCAGGGCATCGAGTTCGACTACGCCTGCGTCCACTGCGTCTGGACGCTCAAGAGATTGGGTTACGAAGTCGTCGTCATCAACAACAATCCCGAGACGGTGTCGACTGATTTTGACACTGGCGACCGACTCTACTTTGAGCCGCTCTGCATCGACGATGTGATGCGCGTGATTGAGATCGAGCAGCCTGTGGGCGTAGTCGTAGCATTCGGCGGTGGTACCGCAATCAAACTCACGAAAAAGCTGCACGAGCGCGGCGTGCGCATCATTGGTACATCGGCGGACAGCATTGACGTCTGCGAAGACAGGGAACGGTTCGATGCGTTGCTCGAGAGGCTGCACATCGGGCGACCGCAAGGCTATTGCGTGATGACAGAGGGCGAAGCGCTCCAAGCTGCCGACAAGCTCGGCTACCCTGTGTTGCTGCGCCCATCGTATGTCCTCGGCGGGCAGAACATGATCATCGCGTTTGAACCGACGGACATCCGCGAGTACATGTCCATCATCCTGCGGCAGAAGCAGGATCATCCCGTGCTCATCGACAAGTACCTCGAGGGTCGCGAGATCGAGGTCGATGCGATATGCGACGGCGTGGACGTATTGATCCCAGGCATCATGGAGCACATCGAGCGCACGGGCGTACATTCGGGCGACAGCATCGCGGTCTACCCTGCCGTCCATGTCGATGACGCGTTGGCGCAGCGGATCTTCGAGGTCACGCAAAAGCTCTGTACGGCGCTCCATGTCAAGGGACTCGTCAACATCCAGTACGTACTGTATCAAAACGAGATCTACGTCATCGAGGTCAATCCGCGCGCGTCGCGCACCGTGCCGTATATCAGCAAAGTCACCGATGTGCCGATGTGCGAACTGGCGACACGCGTCAGCGTAGGGGAAACACTGGAGTCGCTCGGATACCAATCGGGTATCGCGAAGATTCCGCCGTATATCGCAGTCAAAGTGCCGGTATTTTCGTTCGAGAAACTCACCGACGTCGATACACATCTGGGGCCCGAGATGAAGTCTACGGGCGAGGTATTGGGACTCGGCAAGAACTTCGAGGAAGCGCTGTACAAAGGGCTTGTCGCGGCCGGGTACAAGCTGCAAAAGCGCGGGGGCGTACTGATTACCGTGCGCGACAGCGATAAGCCCGAGATCGCCGCGGTGGCCGCGCGGCTTGTGGAGTGTGGATTTGCACTCTATGCGACGGCGGGTACGGCGGCGTTCCTCACGCGCAAAGGCTTCGCGGTGCAGACGGTCGGGAAGATCCACGAAGGTGTGGAGAACCACACGGCGGCGCTCTTGGAGAGTGGCAAGGTCGGTTACATCATCTCTACTTCTGCGAAGGGCAGGGATCCGGCTGCCGACGACGTAAAGATCCGCCGAAAGGCCGTGTCACTCGGGATCCCGTGTCTGACGTCGGTGGACACGGCGAGCGCGCTCGCCGACAGCCTACTTTCTGGGTACAGCGAAATCAATACAGAGCTGATCGACATCAATCACTTGAGGAGTGAGCGCATGGAACTGAAATTTACCAAGATGCAGGGTTGTGGCAATGACTATATCTACATCAACTGCTTTGATTATGCCGCTACGGGTGGCACGGAGATCAACTCACCCGAATCGCTGTCGGTGCTGCTATCCGACAGGCATTACGGCGTGGGCGGCGACGGCGTCGTACTCATCCTGCCCTCCTGTATAGCCGACGCAAAGATGCGCATGTTCAACCTCGACGGCAGCGAGGGTAAGATGTGCGGCAACGCGATCCGCTGTATCGGGAAGTATCTGTACGACAACGACATCGTCCGCAAACTCGATATGACGATCGAAACACTGTCCGGCGTCAAGCGTTTGACACTCTACACCAAGCACGGCCTTGTATCCTCGGTGCGCGTCGACATGGGTGTGGCAGAATTGCGTCCCGAGCGCATCCCTGTCAAGTTGCCCGGCGAGCGGGTCGTCGGGGTACCCGCGACCATCGGCGGCGCAGAATACGCGATCACTTGCGTATCCATGGGGAATCCGCATTGTGTGGTTTTCTGCGACAGCGTCGACGGGCTGCGTCTTTCGGAGATCGGCCCGCTGTTTGAGGACGATTCGCTGTTCCCCGACCGCGTCAACACAGAGTTCGTCGAAGTCGTTGGGCGCAATCATCTGAAGATGCGCGTGTGGGAGCGCGGCAGCGGCGAGACGCTTGCCTGCGGCACGGGCGCTTGTGCGGCGGCAGTGGCGGCAGTACTCAATGGATGCGCCGATCAGGATGCTGATATTCGGGTCACGCTGCTTGGTGGCGAACTCATGATCCGTTATACCGATGATGCAGTGTACATGACGGGCGAGTGCAAGAAAGTATTCGACGGGGCGGTGGAGATATGAGTGAGATGATTCTGGTGTTAGACTTCGGCGGGCAGTACAAAGAGCTCATCGCGCGCACCGTACGCTCTCTTTCGGTATATTCCGAGATTGCGCCGGGCAATCTCCGGGCAGACGAGGTCAGGCGCATGAACCCGATTGGGATCATTCTGACAGGCGGGCCGAGCAGCGTGTATGCGCCCGATGCCCCTATCTGCGATCCCGAAGTCTTTCGCCTCGGCATCCCGATTCTGGGTATCTGTTACGGGATGCAGCTTCTGTGTCATAGCTTGGGCGGACAGGTTGCGCCGTGCGAAAAAAGCGAGTACGGTAGGGTAAAGACCTGGTTTGAAACAGACTCCGTACTGTTTGCAGGACTGCGCGAGCACAGTATGGCGCTCATGAGCCACACCGACGCAGTGAGCCGCCTGCCACAGGGATTCGTCGGTACCGCGCGAACGGCAGACTGTGCGTATGCCGCCTGCGAAGACCCGGCTCATCACCTCTACGGCGTGCAATTCCACCCTGAGGTGGAGCATACCGACGACGGGCGCAAGATCATAAAGAACTTCCTGTACACCATCTGCCACGCCAAAGGCGATTACAAACTCGATGATTACATCGATACACAGGTCGCACGCATCCGCCAAACGGTCGGGGATAAACGGGTGTTACTCGGCCTGTCGGGCGGGGTGGACAGTTCGGTCTGCGCGAGTCTGCTGTCCAAGGCGATCCCTGGGCAGCTCACTTGCATCTTCGTCGACCACGGCTTTATGCGACTCGGGGAAGGCGATGAAATCGAACGTGTCTTCGCGGCGCGCAAGCTCGACTTGATCCGCGTCAATGCCGCAACGCGATTTCTGGCCAACATCAAAGGCGTCACCGATCCGGAGCAGAAGCGCAAGCGCATCGGAGAGGCGTTCGTCCGCGTCTTTGAGGAGGAAGCGGCCAAGCTCGGCGACATCCCATTCTTGGCGCAGGGTACGATCTATCCTGACGTGATCGAATCAGGGGGCAAGTTGGGCGCAACCATCAAGAGTCATCACAACGTAGGCGGTCTACCCGAGCAGCTTGCGTTTGCGCAGGTCATCGAGCCGCTGTCGGGGCTGTTCAAGGATGAGGTGCGCATACTCGGGAAGAAGCTCGGACTCCCGGCGTCGCTCGTGCAGCGGCAGCCGTTTCCGGGGCCCGGGCTTGCGATTCGTGTGATGGGGGAAGTGACAGAAAAGAAGTTGGAGACATTGCGCATGGCCGACTTTATCCTGTGCGAAGAGATCGGCAAGTTAAAGCGCAAGCCGCAGCAGTACTTCGCCGTATATACCGGCGCGCAGTCTGTAGGCGTCAAGGGCGACGACAGAACATACGACAGCGTGATCGCGTTGCGTGCCGTCGCCACGAGCGACTTCATGACGTGCGAGTATGCGCCGCTGTCGCACAAGACGCTTGGTCGCATTGCGGCGCGGATTACAGGCGAATTGCGCGAAGTGAGCCGCGTGGTATATGACATTACGCCAAAACCGCCCGCGACGGTAGAATGGGAATAGGATAAATATACGGAGGATTCATCGTGAGAGATTACGCGCGTGAAACAAAAGATAGGGTGGCGTTTATCCGCAACGTGCTGGCGTCCGCCAACGCCGACGGCATTGTGTACGGCAACAGTGGCGGTAAGGACAGTGCGCTCGTCGGCATTCTATGCAAAATGGCCTGCGACAACACTGTTGGATTGATCCTGCCGTGCGGCTCTAAGCGCAATTATAACGAGGATAAGCGTGACGCCGAGGCCGTGGCGCAGCAGTTTGATATTGCTGTGCGCATGGTGGATTTAACCACTGTGCGGGATTCGTTGATGAATGCGTTACACGACGTTGCGGATATCACCAAGCCTGCGCTATCCAATATTGCGCCGCGCCTACGCATGACGACGCTGTATGCCGTGGCGGCGAGCGAGAACAGGCTGGTCGCCGGAACGGGCAACCGCAGCGAAAGCCACATGGGGTACTTTACAAAATGGGGCGATGGCGCATACGACTTTAATCCCATCGCCGACCTAACCGTAACAGAAATATACGCGTTCCTGCGTCATCTGGACGCGCCCGGCGCCGTAATCGATAAAGCGCCGTCCGCCGGATTGTTCGATGGACAGACCGACGAGGAGGAGATGGGCGTAAGTTATCGCAGCGTAGACGCATTTTTGCTACACGGCATGGCGAACGATGCGGATCGAGCCATCATGCAACGGTATCATGACGCGAGCCAACATAAACGAAACAGGCCAATGACCTATGGGAGCGACACATGAATATCAATCGCAACTACCTGCATCTCAAAGATAGCTACTTGTTTTCGGTGATCGCCAAGAAGGTGAACGAGTACAAAGCACAATATCCCGAGCGGGAAGTGATACGCTTGGGCATCGGCGATGTAACGCTGCCACTCGCACCCGCCGTGGTCGAGGCGATGGCGCGCGCCGTCTGCGAGATGGGTGACGCTGCGGCGTTCCGCGGATACGGCGAGGAGCAGGGCTATGGATTTTTGCGGCAGGCCGTCTGCGGCTACTACGCCAAGAAGGGCGTGACGCTCTCGGACGACGAGGTGTTTATCAGTGACGGCGCGAAATCCGACCTCGGCAACATACTCGATATATTCGACGCGGATAACACTGTGCTGATCCCCGACCCGGTTTACCCCGTCTATGTAGACACCAATGTCATGGCCGGGCGAAAGATTCTCTATGTAAATGGCACGGCAGAGAATAACTTCTTACCGTTGCCCGACAGTGGCGTACGGGCAGACATCATCTACCTCTGTTCGCCCAACAATCCGACTGGCGCGGTGTATGATACAAAGCAACTCGGCGCATGGGTGGCGTATGCGTTGGAGTGTGACGCAGTGATCCTGTTTGACAGCGCCTACGAGATATTTGTACAAGATGAAAATCTGCCGACGAGCATCTATCAGATCGAAGGGGCGAAGCAATGTGCGATTGAGTTCTGCTCGCTCTCCAAGACGGCGGGCTTTACGGGTACGCGCTGCGGTTATACCGTCGTGCCGCATGAGCTGATGCGCAGCGATGTGTCGTTGGGCAAGCTGTGGCTGCGTCGACAGACGACCAAGTTCAACGGCGTGCCGTACATTGTGCAGCGCGGCGCGGAGGCGGTCTTTGGCGATCAAGGGTTTGCGCAGGTCAAAGCCAACATAGGCTATTATTTGCGCAATGCGCGCCTGATCGCCGACACGCTGCGTGAGTTGGGCATTGGGTTTGTCGGCGGGGAGAACTCGCCGTACATCTGGCTGAAGTGTCCCGGCGGCATGTCGTCGTGGGAGTACTTCGACCATCTTCTCTCCAACGCG
>CAYPOE010000024.1:0-11113 GCA_964412285.1 uncultured Eubacteriales bacterium
GTGCTTGTGGATTTGTACGCGTTGGTTTTGCGAACGACTCCTCAAGCACATCGTCGTTGTGTATGAGCTTGCCAATCGTACAAATCGAAGCGCCGTGTTCGAGTTGCGACTTGGCAAGGTTGACTGCGCGTTTTACGCCGTAACAGAATCCCATGTGTTTGGCGACCCGTAGTATCATACACCGTCGCCCAACGCGTAGATGCGTTCGATGAGTTCAACACTCAACGCCTTTTTGGTATCTGTATCCGTAATTTTGTCGTAAGATTCGGTATAATAGATAGGCTGCCCGATAATCAGGCGCATACGTCGAAATGCGGCGTATTCCCCGGAAATGTACATCGGTACGATGGGAACCTGCCCCTTGATCGCGAACAGCACAGCGCCGGGTTTGACGTCCTCTTTCTTGACGGTGTAGCGCGTACCCTCAGGGTAGATCACGATATTCCTGCCGCTCTTGATTACAGACAAGATCGTCTTGAACGTACTCAGCTCCGTATTCGAGCCCCGCTTGATGGGTACGAGGTCGATGCCCATGAGCAAATACCGGGCGATGGGATTGCGGAACAGTTCCTCTTTTGCCAAGAACGATACGCGCCCGGGCGCATTAGAACCGAGGAACAGCGGGTCATGGTTGCTGTGATGGCTGCACGCGATGATATAGTGGGTACCCTTGGGCATGTGATGCTTGCCTGTCACGCGTGTAAAGTAAACGACTTTATAATACAGCCATACCGCGTACTTTACGATGAAATACAGTATGTTGAATATGAAGGCCTTCATACGCACCACCGTTATGTCAACTCTGATCCAATGGTTTGCCTGATGATGGTCAATGCACTCTGTATCGCTTGATCCAACGTCAGCGACGATGTGTCCAGCTCAATCGCGTCCGCCGCCTTGACCAACGGCGTCACGGCGCGCGATGTATCGCGATGATCGCGCTCGATGATCGCGCGCTCGATGTCGTCGTACTCGACCTGCCTACCGCACGCAATCAACTCGTCATACCGACGCTTGGCGCGGCACTGCGCGGTCGCCGTGATGTACAACTTGACCGTTGCGTGTGGCAGCACGTGACTGCCGATGTCACGACCGTCGAGCACGACGCCGCGCCGCTCGGACATACCGCGTTGTAGTGCAACGAGATGCTCGCGCACTGCAGGATTCGCCGACACGCGCGAGGTCAACTCGGTGATGATGGGCGAGCGGATCTCTGCCGTGACGTCTTGGCCGTCGAGCAGCACCGTACGGCTGTCGCCTTGCAACACAATGTGCGTGTCGTGCAGAATATCGGATATGCGTGCATCGTCAGACGCAATGTCGAGGTTGTGCAGTTTGAGTGCGACGGCGCGGTACATCGCGCCCGTATCGATATACAGGATGTGCAACGCGTCGGCAACGGCGCGTGCGATGGTACTCTTGCCCGCCGACGACGGCCCATCTATGGCTATGCTGATGATGTTCTGTTGCATGAAGATAATTGAGATTTATAATTTATATTATATTATTAAATGGAGTAATGAAGATTTATATCGTTGCCGTAACGCAGGACATACCTGCCGCCGCGCCCGTGCTGAACGCGATCTGTAGGTTGAACCCGCCCGTGTATGCATCTACATCGATGACTTCGCCTGCAAAGTACAAACCCTTTACAATGCGACTCTGCATGTCCGACGGATTGATCTCGCGCGTACTGACGCCGCCTTGTGTGACGATGGCCTCGTCAATCGGACGCAACCGCGTCACTGTCATAGGCAACGACTTGGTTATGTCAACCAATCGAGTGCGCTGCTCAACCGTAAAGCTGTGTGCCTTTATATGCTCGTCGATGCCACAGAGTCGCAACATCACGGGCGACAGTCGCTTCGGATACAAATTATGCGCTATGTTCATTATATCCTTATTGGGTGCATTGTTAAACTCGCGCAGCAAACGTTGGTGCAACTGTTCGTGCGTGAGTGCAGGCTTGAGGTCGACGGCAATGTGAAACGGAGCCTTGCCACTCATATGTGCCGAAGCACTGAGTACGATGGGCCCCGACACGCCGAAGTGCGTGAACAGCATCTCGCCGAAATCGCTGTAAAGCATTTTACTTTCACGATCTGTAAGTGTAAGTCTCACATTGCGCAGTGACAACCCCATGAGTTCAGGTGCAAAGGATTCGGCGATCTCGACGGGTACCAACGACGGTTGCGGCGACACAATCGTATGCCCAACTTGTTCGGCCATTCGGTATCCGTCGCCCGTACTGCCCGTCTTGGGATACGACTTGCCGCCTGTGGCGATCACGACAGCATCGGCATAATGTGGTTGATCATTGTACAGGTACACGCCTTTACAGACGCCATCCTGCACGATCAGTCGCTTCACTTTGGCGATCACGACATTGATGCCCAATCGCTTGGCCTCGCGGATCAGCGCGTGGGATACGTCTGACGCCTTGTCGCTCACCGGGAACACGCGTCCGCCGCGTTCGACTTTGCACGGTACGCCGATGCCCTCGAGAAACGCGATGAGGTCGCTGTTGGACAGCTTGTTCAGCGCACTGTACAGGAAGCGCGGGTTCGTGCGGATGCTCTCCAAAAATTCAGGCATAGGCGCAGTGTTGGTGATGTTGCACCGTCCCTTACCTGTGATATTCAGCTTGGTACCGGGCGCCTTGTGTTCGTACAGCGTCACACGCGCACCGCCCTGCGCCGCGTAAATCGCGGCCATCAAACCCGCAGGCCCACCGCCTACAACAATACACTCACGCATCATGTCTTCTCATATACCGCATACTCGTCCCAAACCTGTTCCAACTTGCCCAATGTATCGGCCAACACCTTGCCGCGTCGCATACCTACGGCTGCAATCAGTGCGTTGATCACACTCAACGGCGCAACGAGCGAATCCGCGATGAGTGTAACGTCAGTCACCGCGATGAGCTTGTAGTCTGCGGACTGACTGATCGGCGAGGTATCGCTATCGGTGATTGCGACGGTCGTCGCGCCGCACTGCTTGGCGTAATGCACAGCCTGTACCGTCTTGTGCGAATAACGTGGGAAACTCACGGCGATCAGGCAGTCACCGTCGCCGATGCGCAGGATCTGTTCAAGTACGTCGGTCGTAGACGATGCGTGTACCTGTGTTACACTCTCCAAGATGATGCCGAAGTAATACGACAGGAATCCCGCCAACATGTGTGCGCTGCGCTCCCCGGCAACGTAGACACGTTTGGCAGCGACAATCGCATCGACTGTAGCGATAAACGCGTCGTTATCAATAAACTCGAGCGTCTGCCGAATCTGATGTATATCGTTGTGCAACACGGTCGACAACACGTCGTCGCCCGATATATGTGCGCTCATAAGCTCAAGCCGCTGCACCGAGGTCAGCGTCGACTTCGTCAACTTCTGCAACTCGGCTTGCATATCGGCATAACTCTCGTACCCAAGTACACTCGCGAACCGTACGGCCGACGACGACGATACGCCGACGGCCGCGCCGAGCTTTCGCGCAGTCAAATAGACGGCTTTATCCTTGTTGGCCACGATGTAGTCGGCGATGCGCTTGTTGTTCTTGCTGAACGAGCCGTACTGCAGCAGGATGCGGTCGAGCACGTTGCGGTCAGTTTGCATAGATGATAGACATAATGTAAGGCGGGAAATCCCCGCCTTACGTGTTGATGATATTTATACGATCGGGTAGGTCTTCTTCTCTGCGTTGGCTAACGCGGGATCGACCTTGGCCTTGACCGCGCGACGCTGCTCGAAGAACTTGGTCGCTACCTGTGGGAACAGTGCGTAGGTCAGTACATCCTCGGGCTGCTCCATATATTCTGCAATCTCAGCCTTGAGCGTCTCTAACTCCGGTTTGAGCGTGTCGGCGTAACGGCAGGTGATGCGCTCTTCGTTGCCGATGATCTTCTTGACCATCTCCTTGGAGATCTCAACCGGCGTCTTGCCGTACTCGCCCTTGACGAGCGCCTTGGTCTCTTTGGAGACCATCTTATAGCGTTCGCCCATGAGTACGTTGAGCACGGCCTGCGTACCGACGATCTGACTTGTCGGCGTAACGAGCGGCGGATAACCGAGATCCTCGCGGCAACGCGGTACTTCCTGTAACACTTCATCGTACTTGTCGAGCTTGTTCTGTTCCTTGAGCTGCGATACGAGGTTCGACAACATACCGCCCGGTACCTGATAGACCAGCGTGTTGACGTCGACGCCCATGACGAGCGGATTGAGCAGCTTGCTGTCAAGGTACTTATCGCGCAGTCCGCGGAAGTACGCGGCAATCGGCGAGAACTTCTCGAGGTCTAACCCTGTGTCGTATTCCGTACCGTGCAGCGTTGCAACGAGCGGCTCTGTCGGCGGCTGACTCGTACCCATCGACAGCGGCGAGATCGCGCAGTCTACGACATCCACGCCGGCTTCGATCGCTTTGAGGTAGGTCATCGAAGCGACGCCGCTCGTGTAGTGCGTGTGCAGCTGAATCGGAATCTTGACGGCCTTCTTCATCTTGGAGATGAGTTCCTGCGCCTCGTACGGCACGAGCAGACCCGCCATATCCTTGATACAGATGGAGTTCGCACCCATGTCCTCGAGCTGTTTGGCGATCTTTACGAATACGTCGTTGTTGTGAACCGGGCTCAGCGTGTAGCTGATGCACGCTTGCACATGACCTTTCTCCTTGATTGCCGACTTGATGGCAGTCTGGAGATTGCGCACATCATTGAGTGCGTCGAAGATGCGGATGATGTCAATGCCGTTGGCGATGGACTTCTGCACGAAGTATTCGACGACGTCGTCGGCGTAGTTGCGGTAGCCGAGGATATTCTGACCACGGAACAGCATCTGCAACGGCGTCTTCTTGCAGACAGCCTTGAGTTTGCGCAGACGCTCCCACGGATCTTCGTTCAGGAAGCGGATACAGCTGTCGAACGTAGCGCCGCCCCATGCCTCGAGCGAGTGATAACCGATGTCGTCGAGCGCCGCGGCGATGGGGAGCATTTCCTCCGTCTTCATGCGTGTCGCGATCAGAGACTGATGCGCGTCACGCAATACGGTTTCGGTAATCCCAACTTTTCCCATATATGATCCTTTCTTAATAAACAATAATCAAGCATTGTTACACGTGACGCCCGATGTTACATCATGACCTTGGCCAATGCCAAGAATACGCCAGCCGCGACGGCCGAACCGATGACGCCTGCGACGTTGGGGCCCATGGCGTGCATGAGCAGGAAGTTCGCGGGGTTCTCCTTCTGACCCACGACCTGCGATACACGTGCGGCCATAGGTACAGCTGATACGCCCGCCGAACCGATCAGCGGGTTGACCTTGCCGCCTGTGAGCTTACACATCAGCTTGCCGAGCAGTACACCGCCGACTGTGCCGAACGCGAATGCCAACAGGCCGAGTGCGATGATGAACAGCGTCTCTGCACGCAGGAACGAGTCTGCACTCGCGGTTGCGCCGACGGATACGCCGAGGAAGATCGTGACGATGTTGATGAGTTCGTTCTGTACCGTCTTGGACAGACGTTCGACGACGCCGCACTCTTTCATCAAGTTACCGAGCATGAGCATACCTACGAGCGGTACGGCTGCGGGCAGCAGCAATGCTACGATGATGGTAACGGCGATGGGGAATACGATTTTCTCGGTCTTGCTGACCGGACGCAGCTGCTCCATGACGATCTGACGCTCTTTTTTGGTCGTCAGCGCCTTCATGATGGGCGGCTGGATGATCGGCACGAGCGCCATGTATGAGTACGCCGCGATGGCAATCGCAGGTAACAGCGTGGGTGCAAGTGTTTTGGTTACGTAGATAGCCGTCGGGCCGTCTGCGCCACCGATGATGCCGATGGACATAGCCTGGGGTACTGTGAAGCCGAGGAATAGTGCGCCCGCGAATGCGAGGAATACGCCAAACTGTGCGGCTGCACCGAGCAGGAACGTCTTGGGATTGGCAATCAGGGGGCCGAAGTCGTTCATCGCGCCGACGCCGAGGAAGATCAGCGGCGGATAGATGCCGAGCTTGACGCCGAGGTACAGCAGGTCGCCGAGGTTACCCTTATCCACGATCTCCTGTATGTTGAGATGGAAGTTGGGGTCGGTACCGTCGCCGACGAATAACGCGTTGTTCATGAAGTTGCTGCCGGGCAGGTTCGCGAGGCACATGCCAAACGCGATGGGCAACAGCAATAGCGGCTCAAACTTCTTGACGATGGCGAGGTACATCAGGAAGACCGAGATGGCGATCATCAGGCCTTGCTGCCATGTCATGAGGCTTATGCCCGTACTTTTGCAGAAATTAATAAAACCGTCAACTAATAATTCCAAAAGGCTAACCTCCTTTGATGTAGGGCTTCAATCCACAGTGCGGATGAATCCTACGCTAATGTGATGAGGATGTCGCCGCTGTTGACGGACGCGCCCTTTTGCACGAGTACCGACGCTACTTTACCGGCCTGCGGAGCCATGATCTCGTTCTCCATCTTCATGGCTTCGAGTACCGCGAGTACCTGACCCTTCTGCACATTGTCGCCAACCTTGACGTTGACGCTCATGATGTTACCCGGCATGGGTGCGGCTACGCTGACGCTGCCGGCTGCTGCCGCCGGAGCGGCTGCGGGTTTTGCAGCAGGAGCTGCGGCCGCCGGAGCGGGTGCAGCTGCGGGAGCCGGACGCGCTGCGGAAGGCGCACCGGCTGCTACTTCCTCCACCTCTACGTCGTACGCTACGCCATTTACGTTAATTACAAACTTACGCATATATGATCCTTTCTCTGTGATGATAATTATGTTAACCTATAGTGATATGATGATTTATGCGTGTATTAGCCTTTGCGTCCAACGTTACCGCGCGCGGCTGCTTTCCACGCGCTACCGCTGTCGTTGACGCGACGCACCGAACGCAGCTGTACTTGTTCGACCGATACCTCCATGAACTGCGCAACCGCCGCCGTAATCGCAGCGATAACCGCATAATTGTCGGTAGCAATCGGCTCCTCAACTACGACAGGCTCGGGTGCGGGTGCAGGCGCTGCAGCGACGGGTACGGGAGCAACCACAGGCTGCTCGGGCTTATAGAAGAATACGCGCATCAGCTCAAGTACGCCCCAGAGCAACGCCAATACAGCGAACACGATACCCATACCGATGAGTGTGACGCTGATACCCTCGTTGGCCAAGGTCAACAGATTTTGCGCTATCAATAGCATATAGAATACTCCTACTCTCGACTTACAGCGGGTAGTTATTGTGTTTCTTGTCGGGCGACTGTACGCGCTTGGTGTCGAGCATAGTCAACGCCATGATGACAGCCTCGCGCGTCGCCGACGGCTGAATCACGCTGTCGACGTAACCCAACGCACTTGCGTTGTAACACGACGCATCGGTGTCCTTGTACTCTTCAGCTACGACAGAAGCGTCCGCGCCCTTCTTGCCCTTCATCTTGTCACGGTACAACAACAGTGCCGCCGCCGGGGGAGGCAGAATGCCGATCTGTGCCGACGGGTACGCGAATACGACGTCTGCGCCCACGGCCTTGGAACCCATGGCTACATACGCACTGCCGTACGCCTTGCCTGCGATGATCGTGATGAGTGGCACCGACGCCTGCGTGTAGACGCTGACGAGCTTGGATGCCTCGGCGACCATGTTATCCTGCGCCATCGGCGATGTTGTATCGAGACCCACGCCGTCGACGATCGTGATCACAGGGATGTTGAACGCGTCGCATACGCGGATGAAGCGTGTAGCTTTGCGTGCTGCAGCTGCGTTGACCACGCCGTCCTCAACCTTGGTCTGGTTGGCGACGAAGCCGACGGTCTGCCCGTTCATGCGCGCCAATGCCGTGACCATGCTCGGCGCATACGCCGCACTGCACTCAATGACCTCACCGTTGTCGACAACTTCTTTGATGATGGCGCAAACGTCGTACGGTGCACTGTCGTCGTCGGGAATCAGCGTATCGAGCGCTTGTGATGTACGTCCGACGGTGTCGAGCGTATCGATCAGCGGCGCCGAATCCAGATTGTTCGACGGCAACAGATCGATGAGCGCGCGCACGCCTTTGATGGCGTTGTCATCGTCATCGTAAGTGAAGCCACAGAGTCCTGTACCTGCACTGTGCGCCTTGGCTCCGCCCACGCCGTTCAAGGTCGCGGACTTGCCCGTCTTGTCGGCAATCACGGCCGCGCCGTTGAGCGTCATCGCCGCATCCTTACCTACCATGAATACAAAGTCGCTCATCGCGGGGATGTAGCTCGCCAGACCGACGCACGCGCCGTTGACGACGGTGAGCTGCGGTACGACGCCCGACAGCGTGCTGACGCGTGAGAGTACCTCGCCAATGCCGCTGAGCAGATCCATACCCTGCGTGACCTGTGCGTTCCCGCTGCCGATGAATGCGACGACAGGCGCGCCAACCTTGAGCGCCATATCCTGCACGC
This sequence comes from uncultured Eubacteriales bacterium, assembly GCA_964412285.1. Lineage (GTDB taxonomy): Bacteria > Bacillota > Clostridia > Monoglobales > CAYZNM01 > CAYZNM01. Next base: position 8,442 of record CAYPOE010000024.1, read on the forward strand.
AAGCGATCTTGCGCGCCTCGGTGATACCGATGGCACCGGCTGCCGACACGTCCTGCGCATACGCGAACACCTGTCTGCCGTTAACCGCACCGTAACCGGCCGTCACGCTATCGGGTACACCGTTGTCGTAGGCGTAAACCTCATTGAAGCTGCCTTCGTCGAATAACGCAGTCAGCCTTGCACGAGCGGTGCCTTTTGTTGCAGCGTTTTCCGACAAACCGCTCTTCCGTTGCAGAAACGCTTCTAACCTTTTGGCGTTGCCCATAAACAAACCTCCAAAAATAATTAACCTATATCAATATCCAAGTTTCCATAAAATCCATAAGTTTTATGATATTTTATGGACAACCTGACCTTGAACGGTCTTGCGTTTTGCAAAGCCGCATACAATACGCCGCTTCACAAAAACCGTTTTTTCACACTTTATATTTTACATGATTATCCCATATTACGCAAGGGTTATTCATCATATAAAGCCAACTGTGTTAATCTTGTATATTTTATACGATGCAGGATAGAGGCTATTCGTCATTATGCACACATGGCTTGTCGAAGTAGCCGTTTAAGTCGAGCGAGGGTACGTCGTCGCCCACCTTGAATCGCAATCGTTTGGCGGTAGCCGCATCTGTATCGTGCCAATAGCAATACAGCACGCCCGCCAAATCCGCCGCATTGAGCAACGCCTTGCCCATATCGAACGCCCACTGTTGATCACTGATGTACAGGATACGTGCTGTATCTCCATCTGTCAGCATAACACCTTCACACAGCATCTCTTGACCGTCACACATACGCATATGTATGACGCCACTGTCCTTGACTTTGCTAATCGTAATCATAACTCTCCCAAAAATCAGCGCAATCCGAGGACATACTGCGCCTCGGTCTTGGTCAGATGCCGCCAGCGGCCGAGTGGTATCGAGCCGAGCTGTATGATGCCGACGGATATGCGCTGCAAGTCCGTGACCTTGTTGCCTGCGGCCTCGACCATGCGCCGTACCTGTCGATTGCGCCCCTCGTGGATCGTCATGCTCATGCGATGTTCGCCGAACACCTCGATCTCGTCGGCCGACACGTACAGACCGTCGATCTCGCAGCCCTTGAACAGCGCTTTCAGCATACGCGGGACGATGGGGCTGTGCAGCGTCATGACGTAGGTCTTGGGGATCTTCTTGGACGGGTGGGCGATGTGTTGCGCCGCCTCGCCGTCGTTGGTCATGAGCAGCAGACCGTGCGTATCGTAGTCGAGCCGCCCGATGGGGTATACGCCGCTGCCGAGTTCGGGGCGCACCAAGTCTGCTACGATGGGACGTCCCTTGTCGTCCGACATGGCCGAGATGTACCCGACAGGCTTGTTGAGTGCGATGTACACCTTGCGCGTCTGCGGTTTGATGACCATGCCATCGACCATAACAACATCGTCGGGTTCGACCTTTACACCCATCGCCGTCACCACAACCCCGTTGACCTTGACGTTGCCCGCCGCGATCTTCTCTTCAGCTGCACGGCGCGAACAGTGGCCGCTGCTTGCGATGTATTTCTGTAACCTCACAGGTTCCATGAATCTAAATCCCCTCAATCCCTTTTGTGTAAAGTATTTTACTTTACGTATAAATTACTGTAAAACAAAATGCTTTACAGTAATTATGGCAGCCATTTACGCGGCTTTAGCGTATTCATGGCGCGGAGTTCTACAGTCGTGAGTAACGTATCCCCCACGTATACCTTGGCCTGTCCGACGCTGTCTCCTTGCGATACGACCTGCTCCACGATGGTGGGTAAGTCGGGTTCGACGCGTAGATTAGACTGCTCATCGTCGCGCAACGCGACGATCACGTCGTCGACGGCGCATACCGCGAGCAATTCTTGCTCCATGCCACGTGTTTCAATTGTGTAAAGTTGTTGATCTTTACACACTACAGACACGGACTTGTAGCGCTCGAAACCGTAATCGAGCAACCGCATATGATCGTTCCAGTCGTCGGGCGCATTGAGCGTTACGCAGACCAACGTCATGCCGTCTCGCTCTGCCGACGATACCAAGCATCGCCCGCACTTCTTGGTAAATCCCGTCTTAACCCCCGTCGCGTCGTCGTAGAATCGCAGCAACTTGTTGTGGTTGGTCAGATAACGTGTGTTGTCCGCGCTCTCGAGCGTTTTGGTACGCGTGCGTACGATTTCGGCGAACACAGGGTTGCGCAGTGCATACCGCGTGAGTTGTGCCATGTCGTAGCAGGTCGAGTGGTGCGCTTCGTTGTCTAAGCCGTGCGGATTGGTGAAGTGTGTGTCTTTGAGGCCGAGTTTAGCGGCGCAATCGTTCATCATGCCCGCGAATGCCTCGACCGAACCCGCGACCGTCTCGGCGATACAAGTCGCCGCATCGTTGCCCGAGTGCAGCATGAGTCCGTACAGCAAATCGCGCATCGCGAGTCGCTCACCGTTCTGCAGATAGATCGACGAACCTTCGACGCCTACGGCGGTCTGTGGTACTGTGACGATGCGGTCGATGTCGCCTGACTCAATCGCGACCAATGCCGTCATGATCTTGGTCGTACTCGCCATACCGCGCTTCTCGTACGCGTTGGTTTCATACAACACGCGTCCACTGCCTGCGTCGATGAGGATCGCGCATTGCGCCGATACCCCGGGTTCCGCCGCCTGACCTGTTGTCG
>CAYPOE010000024.1:11123-13754 GCA_964412285.1 uncultured Eubacteriales bacterium
GTGACGTTCACGACGCAGCACAGGCACAGTATGATAAGTACACATCTCCTAAGCATATTTTGCATACTTTGCTCCTTTATTTTATTCCAAAATATTATTAGCGATAAAGGCGCAAAATATGAACGTGTCACTCAATCGATGTAGCGGCGCAAGGTTGCCATAATTTTATTATGTCAACTATCCCTCATATATGAAACGGATACGACGGCGCACCTTTGACGGGCAACTCCACGCGGAACAGCGAATCGTATGCCAGCGGCTCGCCGGAATTGGGCTGCGCGGCCGTGATGTACATGACACTCATATCCTCAGCGAAGCAACACGACGACGAATTGGCCGTGGGTACGTCGATGATAGCGAGTACGTCGCCGGTCTGTGGATTGTATCGCTGCACACAGTTGAATCCCCACTGTGCAATCCAGAGCATACCCTCTTCGTCGATCGTACAACCGTCGGGTCGACCCTCCGACGCCGGTATCTCGAACGCGACGACAGGATTCGAGACGTTGCCTGTGTCTATATCGTAGTCGTAACGATAGACGTTTTGTCGCAGCGTATCGATGTAGTACATGCAGCGCTTGTCGACGTCGAACGCCAGACCATTGCTGATGTATACTTCATCGCGCACACACGTCAAGTCGCCATCGTAGCGATAGAATGCACCGCCGGGTTCTGTGGGCGCAAGCCCCATCGTGCCTACGAACAGTCGCCCCTTTGGATCGCACTTGCCATCGTTGGCGCGATTCGTGGGTATATCGCGTTCCATATCGATTAGATGATGAATGCTGCGCTCGGCCATATCGTACGCGTAGATGCCATCCTGCAGCGCGACGACGGCTACGTCGGGATTGCGCGTCGGCACAACTGTGCCGATGTACGACGGCATGTCGTACGTGATGCTCTCGCCCGTCGATGGCGCATAGCGTATGAGACGCTTGCCCATGATGTCGACCCACAACAGATATTGTCCCGCGTCACACCACGCAGGGCCTTCTCCGAGCATAGCGCGTACGTTGCCTACAGGAATCGCTTGATACCGTTCCATACACACCTCACTGTTGGATTTTATTGGATTGCGTGTAATGCTTGCTGTATGTCCTCGATGATGTCATTGACATTCTCCAATCCGACGGACAGGCGGATCATATTGGCAGGAATGCCCAGATTCTGCAACGTTTCATCGCTGTGCTGACGATGCGTCGTACCCGCAGGATGCAGCATGTAGGTGCGTAGGTCAGATACGTGCGTGCAGATTGAGATCAACTTCACCAACTGCATGAGTTTCAGTGCGGCGTCGCGTCCGCCTTTGATGCAGAACGATATAACGCCACTGCAACCGTTGGGTAAATATTTTTGCGCGTTTTGATAATACTGACTGTTGGGCAGACGCGGATAGTTCACGGATTCGATCATATCGTGATCCGACAGCCAGCGCGCGAGGATTTCCGCGCTCTCGCTGTGACGCGCCATGCGCAGCGGCAGCGTTTCCAATCCGAGGTTGGTGAGGAATGCATTCATCGGTGCGGCGGCCGCGCCCATGTCGCGCAGCTGCACGAGTCGGCACTTGGCGATGTACGCAGCCTTGCCGAACCGTTCGGCAAACGCTACGCCGTGGTACGACGCATCGGGTGCGCTGAACTGTGGGAACTTGCCGTTGCCCCAATCGTAGTTGCCGCTGTCGACGATGATGCCGCCGAGTGCCACACCATGTCCGTCCATGTATTTCGAGGTCGAGTGCGTGACGATGTGTGCGCCATGCTCGAACGGGCGGCAATGGATCGGCGTCGCGAATGTGTTGTCTAACACGAGCGGGATGTTATGCTTATTGGCGATACGCGCGTACATCTCGATGTCGATGACGCAGAGCGACGGATTAGATAACGTCTCGCCGAATAGGCATTTGGTATTGGGTCGCACTGCAGCTTCGAGCGTAGATTCATCTGCATCGGCAGGTACGAATGTCGTATCGATGCCGAGGTTACGGAGTGTCACGTCGAGTACGTTGTAAGTACCGCCGTACACCGCGCTGCAGCATACGACGTGGTCGCCCGCGTTGCAGAGTCCAAGGATTGCCATGGTCGTGGCGGCTTGCCCCGACGAGACGGCGATCGCGGCCACACCGCCTTCAAGTGCTGTGACTCGCTGTTCGAGCGCATCAACGGTCGGATTACCGAGGCGCGTGTAGAAGAATCCCGCCTGTTCGAGGTCGAAGATAGCGCCGATGTCGGCGGCATTGTCGTAACGATACGTCGTCGACTGTACGATGGGCACGACGCGCGGTTCGCCGTTGCCGGGCTTGTATCCCGCGTGAATGCATCGGGTGTCTATATGCATAAAACCTCCTAAAAATCAATTTATCTCTATCATTATATCATACTATCTGATTTATGAATAGTAATATTTACTTGAATAACGGCGTTTCAACATAGGGCGGTACATATTGTTTCAGTTAGGAAATTCGCTTTAATATTGACAGCATGTTTTTCACATCGCCACAAATAATACTATCGGCACAACGTATCATGCAACAAAACTCTTTCAGTTTTTGTGCCGACACAACGACAAAGGAGATAGACGATATATGAAGAAGCTATTAGCCACGGTTGCCGCAACCGCCATGCTGTGTACGGC
>CAYPOE010000025.1:0-13729 GCA_964412285.1 uncultured Eubacteriales bacterium
TGCGCGTGAGCTGGTAAACAATCGCGCCAATCATCTCGAAGTGACCCAGTTCGTTAGCGCCATGATGTTGTCGGTGATAAATATTGCAATGATATAGGGGCTGCGGTATTCACGTAACTCTCTCAACCCATTCTAACACCCCCTCATATCCAACACGCCCGTCAGCTACACCCAATCCCAATGCAATCAGTTCGGCCTCAGTATAACGTAATTTGATGCCGTTCAACTGTAGCGTCATCAGCATAACCAACACCCCAATCCGCTTATTGCCATCGACAAAAGCATGTTGTTGGTTATGGCGTACATAAGCCTTGATGCCTTCTCTTGGATAGTAGGATAAACCTCTACATCACCGAACCCGCCGTATGCGCTGTATACTGCGGATTCAAGCAATCCCCTATCTCTAAGCCCATGAGAGCCGCCCGTCTTATTTATCAGCTTCTCATGAAGTGAGATAATCTCATTAACTGTGAGCAGTATCATTTCGCAAGCTCCATGAATGCCCCTATATTCTCAACTATTAGTCTATCAGCTGTATCAGAAATAGTCTTGGCTCTTTCCTGCTTTGCTGTCTGTATCTCATCATACTCATTGAAGTCTACCACTACATAACGTGGCTTATTGTTCTTGAGTATGACCGCCATGCCATTCTCATCTACTATACGTACTACCTTGGAAAAGTTTTGATTTGCCTCGGTCATAGCTACTAAGTTATCTGTGTTGATCAGCATGTTAGATACCTCGCACATAGTGCCTCTGATACAGAGACTGATTGTTTGATTGTGTTCACTTATATTATATCCTAAAAGTAGGATATATTCAACCTCGCAGCGGCATCGTCGAACCTGAACCTACGCAGCGGCATGTGCAGATGCTTTACTCTAACCAAGCCGTGAATCATAGCTGTTGTAAATGATATAGGGTCTATGGTATAATCATAGACAAGTTATCAGTCATATATGAACAGCGAAGAGGGTGGGTCTATTGGATAAATATTGCATGTACTTGAGGAAAAGCAGAAAAGACGACGAAGCCGAAGCGCGTGGCGAAGGAGAGACGCTTGCGCGCCACGAGAAGGCATTGCTTGAACTTGCCCGCCGTCAGAGTCTGAGCATCACCCAAGTATACCGCGAGGTTGTTTCGGGAGAAACCATAGCGGCACGCCCTGTTATGCGACAACTGTTATCAGAGGTCGAACAAGGCATGTGGGATGGCGTCCTCGTCATGGAAGTCGAGCGTCTGGCGCGCGGCGACACGAGCGATCAAGGAACGATCGCCAAAGCGTTCAAGTTCACAGGAACCAAGATCATCACGCCCATCAAGACCTTTGACCCAAACGATGAGTACGACGAAGAGTTCTTCGAGTTCGCCCTGTTCATGTCACGGCGGGAATACAAGATCATCACAAGGCGTATGCAGCGCGGACGCGTCGCTTCTGTACAGGAGGGAAAGTATGTCGCCAATCAGCCGCCGTATGGCTACAAGCGCGAAAGACTCGAAAAGGAAAAGGGTTGGACGCTGAAAGAGTACGCAGAACAGGCTGATGTTGTGCGTATGATTTTTGAATGGTATACGGACGGGGTGATACAACAGGATGGGTCGCGCAAACGTCTGGGTATCAGTCTGATTGTGAAGCGTTTGAATCAGTTAAAGATACCTACGCAAAAGGGCGGCATCTGGGTTACAGCGTCCGTGAGGGATCTACTGATCAACCCTGTATACATGGGCATGGTTCGTTGGAATTGGCGTCCGGCAAAGAAGAGGATGACAGATGGCGCAGTGACGGTCGAGCGTCCGCGTGCAAAAGCCGAAGAGTGCGTACTCGTCAAAGGATTACATGAGGGTATCATTGATCCTGATGTGTTCGCAAAGGCGCAGGAGTTGATGAAACAAAACCCACCGCGTCCCATCGGCGAAAGGAACGTTGTCAAGAATCCTCTGGCCGGATTGGTGTTCTGCGGCAAATGCGGACGCAGTATGTCGCGTCGACCGTATGGCCAAAAGGGATACCCGGATACGTTGTTGTGTTCTGTCCCTGAATGCCCTACTGTATCTTCGCATCTCAATCTTGTGGAGAAGCGCGTACTGGACGCATTGAGGGACTGGTTTCAATAATACAATCTACAATGGGATCTCGACTCAACCCCCCAAAAGAATGCCAAAAAGAATACGCATCTTGATGTAAGACGCAAAGCATTGGACAAGCTGGATAAAGAGATCGAAACGCTGCATACACAAATCAGCAAGATTCATGACCTGTTAGAGCAGGGCATATACAATACGAATACATTCCTCGACCGAACCCGCGAGCTGGGGGAACGCAAGAAACAAGCCGAAGCAGATCGTGCGGCGTTACAAGATGATTTGGAGCTTGAGGAGATGCGAGAGGAGAACAGGATCAGCATCATTCCAAAAGTTGAGCATCTGATTGCTGTGTATCACGAGTTGCCGACGCCCGAGGCTAAGAATGATATGCTAAAAGAGGTTCTGGAGAAGGTCGTGTATACAAAGGAGCAGGGTGGTAGGTGGCATGGTTCGCCTGATGATTTCGAGCTTACGTTGTACCCACGATTGCCTTTGATACGCAGAAGTCAGTTTGAGAGATGATTTTGAGAGAGATTACGGGGATTGGCTACACCCGGCACGAGCGGTTTCCTTGACACGCAGAAGATGCATAAGGTATAATAAAAGCATACTACTGTAACGATGCGTATGAATCACAAACACGCATCCAGACTCTATGCATTCAGAATGGAATATTCGTTATGTGCGTTTTACTCAAACCGTCGTACAAGTCGTATATCTGGGGAGGCGACACGTTGCGCCGCGTGTACGGCAAGTCCACGCCGCACGACGTCACCGCCGAAAGTTGGGAACTGTCTACGCATCCCGATGGCACATGCTTGATCGATGGTACGGATGAACCGTTCGTGCATTACCTTGCGCGTTTGGGCAAAGCCGCGATTGGCTCGAACTGCACCCAATTGGGCAATACTATAGACGAGATCGCCCGCGCGTTCCCGCTGCTGATCAAACTCATCGACGCCAAGTCTGACCTCTCGATACAGGTGCATCCCGACGACGCGTACGCCGCGCAATTCGGCTCATTGGGCAAGACAGAGATGTGGTACGTCCTCGCGGCAGAACCCGGCGCAGGCATCTACTGCGGCTTTGACGCGCCTGTCGATCCCGACACGTTGCGCCGCGCGATCGAGGGCGGTACCGTCACGGATCTGTTGCGCTTCATCCCGTGCAAGGCGGGCGACGCGTACTTGATCCCGGCGGGTACTCTGCACGCGATCCGCGCGGGACTGCTCATTGCCGAGGTGCAGCAGAACAGCAACATTACCTACCGCGTCTACGACTACGATCGGCTCGGCACCGATGGTCTGCCGCGCGAATTGCACAAGGCACAGGCACTCGAGGTCGCAGATCTGCGCAGCGTGATACCACCGTACGCGCCCCAGCCGCCCGTGCAATGTGACGGCTACGCGACGCGGCGCATCTCGGAGTGTACGTACTTCACGTGTGACGCTGTCACACTGGACGGTACGATGCTGTACGCGACGACGACGCGTTCGTTTGCCGCGCTGCTCGTCACGCGCGGCAGTCTCACGTTGCGGCATGGCGACGTGGTTTTACACGCGCCGACGCTCAGTACGCTCTTCATTCCCGCCGCGACCCACGGCGTCACGATCCAAGGCGACGCCGATCTACTCATCGCGACCATATAATTTGATTAGAATTGAATTGATTCCATGATAGGGATATTGGATTCCGGCATCGGCGGCTTAACCGTACTCAAGACCGCACTCGATACGCTGCCGCCGCACCGCTACGTATACATCGGCGACAACGCCAACGCACCGTACGGCATACGGCCGCCGCGCGAGATTCAGGCACTCACGTCGCGCGTATGCAGACGCCTCGCCGACATGGGTGCCAACGCCATTCTGATTGCTTGCAATACGGCGACTGCCGTCGCCGCGGACCACTTGCGTTCCGTGTCAGACATACCCATCATCGGCATGGAACCCGCCGTCAAGCCCGCCGCGCGCAGCGTCGACGGCCGCGTACTTGTACTCGCGACGACGGCGACGTTGTCGCAACCACGCTTCAATGCGCTGCTCCAACGCTACGGTGACGCGCGATGCGATCTGCTGGCCGCCGACGGATTGGTGCGCTTGGTCGAAAATGGACGATTCGATAACGGTGCGATTCGCGCCTACCTCGAACGCGTACGTCCTGCAGAACAGACGTATCAGGCTGTCGTACTCGGTTGTACCCACTTCATCTACGCGGCCGACGCGATTGCCGACGCATTCGGCGCACATGTCGTCGACGGTAATACAGGCACTGTCGCACAACTGTCGCGCGTCGTGCCGCCCGAACCGTTGTCACACAGCGAGGTACGCATCCATTGCGGCGGCTACGGCTCGCTGTACGCCAAGGCGTTACGCGCACTGCACATCGATATACAATCAGTGAGATCATAGACATTCACAAAATATAATATATAGAAGATAAAAATATCGTGAACAACTACTACAATGCACTGCCCTACATCGTCACTGATATATTGTCCATGGTGCCGACGTCGATTCTCTGCATCGGCGTAGGTTCGTACGCGGCCGTGCTGCGCGAACACTTCCCTAATATACGCATCGACGCGCTCATCACGAGCCACAACTGTGGCAAACTCGAGTCGCTGTTCGCCGCGTCGGTCGACAACGTATATAGACAACCTGCCGAGTCGCTCTGCGAACGGTTTGACGTGCCGCATCGCTACGACGTCATCGTCGTGTACGACGCGCTCGTCGGCGACAAACAACGGCTCAAGGCCGCACTGCGTATGCTGTTGCCCAATGCGGTCAAGCTCTGCGTATACCTGAGTATGCTCTATCCTGACTCCGACGGCCGCAGCGATACGTCGCATACGCTCACACAGTCCGACTACTACGACCTCGACGCGCAGTACGGCAGCCTCATCATGGGGAACAACGCGGTGCAGTACACGCGACTCTACCCGCACAACACGCCGCGCCGCGCGAATCCCGCCGATGCGTGGCAGTATCAGTTGCGCGTCGAGCCGTCGCCACTGCGCGTCGGCATACTCATCGGCACACTGCCGTCATACCCACGTTTCATCTGGGAGACGCTCGCGCACGAATTGACGGCGCGCGGTCATGCGGTACGCGTTGTATTCGCGTGCGAGGATGTGCCGACTACATCCCTGCCGTATATCGCCGAACCCAATGTGCAGTGCGCGACGCCGCACCTCCGCGATTGCGACGTGTTGTTGCTGTCGCGCTGTGACCAGTTGTCGTACGTGGAGAAACTGAACACGCCTACCCTGCTCTATGAACTTGGCGACGATATACTCTACGGCACGACTCACGGCGAACCCTACCGCTTCCACGAGTACCTTCGCAACTGTTACGCGCGCCGCATCAGCATCGTCGCGGGCGGCGACACCGTCGCCGAATCGCTCAAGGTGCGTTACGACCGCGTCGTACCCGTCGTCGTACCCGGCGTCAATCCCGCCGACTGCCCGCGCATCCGGCGCGAGGAACGTGACGTCGTCCTGCTCATGGGTGATGGGCGTGCCGACGCGAGCGGCATCGACATCGCTATGATCGCGTTGCAGTACGCGGCGAACATGGGCGGCCGATTCAAGGTACTCTGGGCGACCGATGGGCAGCCCAACGTGTCGGGTGTAACCTTCCCCGTCGAGATCATTGATCCCATCGACGCGCCTTTTGCGCGTGCCGACGTCTACCTCCACGCCGACCGCGTCGACACGACGGGCTACCGCGTGTTGGCGGCGTTCGCCTCGGGTACGGCCGTCGTATCGGGTTCCAAACTCGGCTTCATGCAGGACGGCCACAACTGCGTCCTCGTCAACAACTGCGACTACATCGCGATGGCCGACGCCGTACTGCGGCTGCTGCGCGAACCGCAAGCCGAACTGTTGGCCAACGCGGCCGACACCGCCGCCGTACTCGACCACACCGCGACCGCCGATGCCATGGATCACGCACTGCGGCAGACCGTCGCCTTTGGCAAGATTACGCTACCTAAATAAATAAATAAAAAACTCTATGATTGCAGCCATCATCGGCCGACCCAATGTCGGCAAATCTACACTATTCAACAAACTCATCGGCAAGCGCCTCGCCATCGTCGACGACGTCGCAGGCGTGACGCGCGACCGCCTCCACGCGGTCTGTACGTGGAACGGCGTCGACTTCTCACTCGTCGACACGGGCGGCATCTCGGACGAGTCGGCCGGACTGTTTCCCGAGGTGCGCGAACAGGCACTCTACGCGATGGAATGTGCCGACGTCGTGGTACAAGTCGTCGACGGCTCGGTGCCCATGACGACCGACGACGAGTACGTCGCGGGACTGCTCGCGCGTTCGGGCAAAGAGTGCATCCTCGCGGTCAACAAGTGCGACAACGGCTCGACGTTGCCGTCCGATGCGTACGACTACTACGCACTCGGCATGGAACCTGTGTTCGTGTCTGCGCTCCACGGCATGGGTACGGGCGATCTGCTCGATCTGATCACGGCCAACGCGGCGGCGTACGAAGTTCCGCCCGACGACGCACTGCGCATCGCCATCGTGGGCAAGCCCAACGTCGGCAAGTCGTCGCTCGTCAACCACATCTGCGGTGAAAACCGCGTCATCGTCAGCTCGATTGCGGGTACGACGCGGGACGCGATCGATACGCCCGTCGAACGCGACGGCGAGAAGTACATCCTGATCGATACGGCGGGTATGCGCAAGAAGGGTAAGGTCGTCGACATCGAGCGATACAGTGTGCTGCGCGGACTGTCCGCCATCGACCGCGCCGACGTCGTGATCCACCTGATCGACGCGACGGAAGGGCCGTCCGAGCAGGACAGCAAGATCACGGGCTACGCGCACGACGCGGGCAAAGCCATCGTCGTCGCGGTCAACAAGTGGGACGCAGTCGAGAAAGAGACGAACACCATGCGCGACATGCGCTTCGAGGTGCAGGAAGAGCTGCCGTTCATGCTCTACGCGCCCGTGCTGTTCATCTCGGCCAAGACCGGGCGCGGCGTGGGCAAATTGCTCGAAATGGCGCGGCACGTCTGGAGCCAATCCAACATGCGCATCTCGACGTCGATGTTCAACGAACTGCTCGCCGACGCGACCGCGCGCGTGCAGCCGCCGTCGGACAAAGGCCGCCGCCTGCGCATCTACTACGGCACGCAGGTCTCGGTCAAGCCGCCGACCTTCCGCATCTTCGTCAACGACGAACGGCTCGCGCACTACTCGTACACGCGTTACCTTGAGAATCGTCTGCGCGACACGTACGGCTTCGAGGGTACGGCGATTCGGTTGCACGTCGTGGGCAAACGCAAAGAGGACAATCCATTCAGGCCGCACAGCGGCAACAACCACTCATCCTGACTATGAATATCGTATTACTCATCGTCTGTTTCGCCGCGTCGTACCTTCTCGGCTCTGTCAATACGTCGATCCTCATCTACAGGTTAGTCGCCAAGGGCGATATTCGCGACGTCGGCAGCGGCAGCGCAGGCATGACCAATATGTTGCGCACACTCGGCAAGCGCATCGCCGCACTCGTATTCATCGGCGACTCGCTCAAGGCGGTGCTGTCCATCCTGCTGGCTCGCCTGCTGATGCGCGACGCTACATACGCCGAGTACGCCCAGTATATTGCGGGGCTCGGTGTCATCATCGGGCACAACTTCCCGATTTACCATGGCTTCCGCGGCGGTAAGGGCATCGTCGTGTCGATTACGACGGTACTCATGACCAATCCGCTGCTCGGACTCATCGTAGGCATCTCCTCCATCGGACTCATGTTCGCGACGGGCATCGTATCGATCGGCTCGATATTGGGCGCATTCGCGTTGCCGTTTGTATCGCTGCTGATGCGCGGCGGATCCGTACAGTTCGGCGCATACTGCGTATACGGCGGCATGGCGCTGTTCATGCACCGGGCCAACATTGGGCGACTGCTGCGCGGCGAGGAGAATAGCTTTAGAAAGAAGAAAAAGTCCTAACACGCGTTGATTTATATCCAAACGGAGGATTGATATGAGAACATTCAACTTTTCACCAGGCCCCGCAACGTTGCCTGAAGCCGTACTGCAACGCGCCGCCAACGAGATGCTCGACTACAACGGCACGGGCGTATCCGTCATGGAGATGAGCCACCGTTCCCCCATGTACGAAGAGATCCACAACGCGGCAGTCGATGGCTTGAAGCGTTTGATGAACATACCTGACAACTACAAGATACTCTTCCTGCACGGCGGCGCGACGAGCCAGTTCAGCATGGTACCGCTCAACCTGGGCTACAACGCCAAGGCCGCCTATGCGATTACAGGCGAGTTCGCCAAGAAGTCGCTCGACGAGGCCAAAAAGTATACGAACGCCGTCGTCGTATCCGACAGCTCCGCCGAGAAGTTTGCATATGTACCCGAGATTGCGAATGTACCCGACGACTGCGCTTATCTGCACATTACGAGCAACAATACGATCTTCGGCACGCGCTACACCCAACTCCCCAAGACCAGCGTACCCATCGTCAGCGACGCCTCGTCGTGGATCCTGTCCGAGACGTGCGACATGGGCGACTACGCCATGATGTACGCGGGCGCGCAGAAGAACATCGGCATGGCGGGCGTGACCGTCGTGATCATCCGCGACGACCTGCTCGAACGCACGGTCAACCCCATCACACCCGTGATGTATAACTACGCGCTCGCCGCTAAGAACAACTCCCTCTACAACACGCCGACGACCTACGGCGTCTATCTCTGCAAGCTGGTATTTGACCACCTCGAGTCCATCGGCGGCATCGCCGCGCAGCAGAAGATCAATGAGGACAAAGCCGCGTTGCTCTACGACGCGATCGACGCTTCGCCGATCTTCAACGGTATCGCGCAGAAAGCGCACCGTTCGCTCATGAACGTCACGTTCACGTCGGGCGACGCCGATACCGACGCGCGCTTCTGCAAGTTGGCAGCGGCCGAAGGTATGATCAACCTCAAGGGTCATCGCAGCGCAGGCGGCATCCGCGCGTCGATCTACAACGCGATGCCTGTCGAGGGTGTACGCACACTCGCCCAATTCGTGAAGGAGTTCCAGTGATGTATAACATACTTACGCAAAATAAGATCGCCAACGTCGGTCTCGCGCACTTCGACAGCACCAAGTACAAGATCTACGACCAATGCGATAAGCCCGACGCCATCCTCGTGCGCTCGAAGGATCTGCACGACTACGCGCTGCCCGACACGCTGCTCGCGATTGCACGCGCGGGCGCGGGCGTCAACAACATCCCCATCCCGCGTTGCAGCCAGAACGGCGTCGTCGTGTTCAACACGCCGGGCGCGAATGCCAACGCCGTCAAAGAACTCGTGATCGCGATGCTGCTGCTGTCGTCGCGCAACATCATCGCCGCGCACGAGTGGGCGCAGAATCTTGCGGGACAGGACGGCATCCCTGCACTCGTTGAGAAGGGCAAGTCGGCGTTCGCGGGCTGCGAAGTCATGGGCAAACGGCTCGGCGTGATCGGACTTGGCGCAGTCGGCGCGGGCGTCGCGGGTGCGGCACAGGCGCTCGGCATGGAGGTCGTCGGCATCGACCCGTACATCAGCGTCGAAGGCGCATGGCGGCTGCCCAACACGATCCGCCGCGCGTCGTCGAATCGCGAGATCTTCGAGTCGTGCGACTACATCACGCTGCACGCGCCGCTCAACAACGAGACCACGGATACGATCGACTCTGCCGCCGTCGCGTGCATGAAGCCCGGCGTACGCATCATCAACACGTCGCGCGCGGGACTCGTCAACTCCGCCGCGCTGCTGCATGGCATCGATACGGGGCGCATCGCGTGCTACGTGACCGACTTCCCCGACGCCGACATGCTCGGCAAACCCAACGTCATCCCCATCCCGCACCTTGGCGCTTCTACAGAGGAGAGCGAAGACAATTGCGCGGTCATGGCGTGCGATCAGATTATCGATTACATCGAAAATGGCAATATTAAGAATAGCGTGAACTTCCCGACCGCCGTCATGGAACTCCAGAACAACGCGCGCCTCTGCATCACGCACGCCAATGTGCCGCAGATCCTTGGCCGCATCAACATGACGATCGGTTCGGTCAATATCAACATTGAGGATCAGCTCAACCGTTCGCGCGGCGACATCGGCTATACCATCATCGACACCAACGCCGACATCTCGCCCGACACGCTGCGTACGATCGAGCAGATCGACGGTGTGATCCGCGTGCGCGTGATCAAACGCAAATAGAGCGCCGCCCATCTGCGACGCAAGAATAGAATATGACCATCACCGAAGTACATGACATCCTGACGCGCTACGGCCTGTCGGCCAACAAGGCGTTGGGACAGAACTTTTTAATCGACAACAACACCGCCGAACTCATCGTGAACGCCGCGGGCATTACGCCCGACGCGCTCGCGATCGAGGTCGGTCCCGGACTCGGTGCCTTGACGCGGCTGCTGTCCGAGCGCGCGGAGAGTGTCGTCGCCGTCGAACTCGACCGCGGCATCGCGGCGTACTTGAACGACGCGTTCACCCACGCCAACGTCACCGTCGTACACGCCGACATCCTGCGCGTCGACCTCAAGCGCATCACCGAACGCTTCGCCGACCGCGATATCTACGTCGTATCCAATCTGCCGTACTACATCACGGCCGACACGATCTTCACGATCTTGCACAGCGGCATCCCGTGGCGACGCATGACGCTCATGGTGCAGGACGAGGTCGCCGATCGGCTGCGCGCCAAACCCGGCGACGGCAACTACGGCGCGATCAGCGTGGGATTGCAGTTCTCGTGCGACGTGACGTACGTGCATCGCGTGCCGCCGACGGTATTCTATCCGCAGCCCAAAGTACACTCAGCAGTCATCTCGCTCACGCCGCACCAACGATATGATGCGGCGAATGCATCGCGGATGCGTCGCATCGTCGCCGCCGCGTTCGGACAACGTCGCAAGACGCTCGTCAACGCGCTGTGCGCCGACCCTGTGCTGGCGCTCGATAAGTCGCATGTGGCGCAGATCATAGGCGATTTGTTCGGCAATGATCGCATACGCGGCGAGGCGCTGTCCGTTGAGGACTTCGTCCGACTCTCCAATGCGCTATGAATCCGAACCTGCATCAGGCTCAGAACTACAAGACCATCACGTCGGGGATCGACGAGTATACGGTCAAGCGTTCGCGCTTCATCGGTTACGCATCACGGTGTACGACGACCGACGAGGCCGCCGCGTTCATCGAGAGCGTCCGCGCGCAGCATCGCGAAGCGACTGTCGCGTACGCGTATCTGCTGCGCGAAGGCAACATCGCGCGGTATACCGACGGCGGCGAGCCGCACGGTACGGCGGGTATGCCGATCCTGCACGTGATTCAGGCGCAGGGGTTGGTCGACTGCTGCGTCGTTGTGATCCGCTACTTCGGTGGGATCAAGCTCGGCGCGGGCGGACTCATCCGCGCGTTCGGACACGGCGCGGTCATTGCGCTCGCCGCGTGCGAACTCGTCACGTACGAGATGTGTCAGCCGTACATCGTCGTCGCCGACTACAGCTACCATGCGACAGTATCGGCGTATCTACAACCATACGCCGTACGCCTCGACGTCGAGTACGGTGCCGACGTGACGTATACCGTCTACGTGCGCACGCCGTTCGACATAACGCCCGAGATCATCGATATGACCCACGGCTCTGCGATTGTGGAGCCGGGCGGACAGCCCGAGTACATCGAAATCATCACCAAACAGCAGCCCAACACCGAAACCCTCACCCTCGACGACTAATATCCCTATGACAGACCTTCAGATTGCGCAAGACACAGAACTGCCGCCCATAGCCGAGGTGACTGCGGCGTTGGGACTGTCCCCCGACGACTACGAGCCGTACGGGCGCTATAAAGCCAAACTCACCGCCGCATGTTTAGACCGTTTGGCAGGCGACAAGGCGGGTAAACTCATTTTGGTTACAGCCGTGAATCCTACGCCGGCGGGCGAGGGGAAGACGACGACCGCGATCGGTCTCGCCGACGGACTCTGTCGCATCGGCGAAAAGGCCGTGCTCGCACTGCGCGAACCGTCGCTCGGCCCGGTCATGGGCGTCAAGGGCGGCGCTACGGGCGGAGGATACGCGCAGGTCGCACCCATGGCCGACATCAACCTGCACTTCACAGGCGACATCCACGCCGTCACGAGTGCGCACAACCTGCTCTGCGCGATGCTCGACAACCACATCAAGCAGGGCAACGCGCTCAACGTCGATGTGACGAATATCACGCTGTCGCGCTGCATGGACGCGAACGACCGCAGCTTGCGCAACATCGTGATCGGTCTCGGCGGCAGCGTCAACGGCGTGCCGCGCTCGGACGGCTTCATCATCACAGCCGCGAGCGAGGTCATGGCCGTGCTGTGTCTGGCGCGCGACGTCGACGATCTGCGCGCGCGGCTCGGACGCATCATCGTAGGCTACGACACGACAGGGAATCCTGTGACTGCGTCGCAGCTGAACGCACAGGGCGCAATGACCGCGCTGCTGCGCGACGCGTGTCTGCCCAACGTCGTGCAAACGTTAGATGGCAATCCGTGCGTTATGCACGGCGGCCCCTTCGCGAACATCGCGCACGGTGCGAACTCGATTCGCGCGACGAATGCCGCGCTGCGGCTCGGCGACTACTGCGTGACAGAGGCG
The DNA here is from genome assembly GCA_964412285.1 of uncultured Eubacteriales bacterium. Classification (GTDB taxonomy): domain Bacteria; phylum Bacillota; class Clostridia; order Monoglobales; family CAYZNM01; genus CAYZNM01. The sequence continues at coordinate 12,760 of CAYPOE010000025.1, forward strand.
GGATTCGGTTCCGACCTCGGCGCGGAGAAGTTCATGCACATCACGTCGGCGGCATTGGGTCGCGCGCCCGACTGCGTCGTACTCGTCGCGACGGTGCGTGCACTCAAGTACAACGGCGGCGTGGCCAAGTCGGATTTGGCTACGGAAAATGTGGACGCGTTGCGCCGTGGCATATGCAATCTCGAGGCGCATATGCATAATATGGCGCAGTTCGGCGTACCCGTCGTCGTCACGCTCAACGTGTTCGCGACGGATACACAGGCCGAACTCAACGTCGTGCGCCAAGCTGTCGAATCACAGGGCGCGGCATTTGCGCTGAATCATGCCCACGCCGAAGGCGGCAGGGGAGCCGTGTCGCTCGCCAAGGCCGTAGTAGAGGCCTGCCGAAAGTCCGGCAACTTCGTGCGACTCTACACGCCCGACACGCCGCTCGCCGACAAACTCCGCGCGGTGATAGAACGCATCTACGGCGGCACGCTGCACATCCTGCCCAAGGCTGCGAAACAGCTTCAGCGTGCGGAGGCGTTGGGATTCGGACACTGCCCAGTCTGCATCGCCAAGACGCAGTACTCGCTGTCGGATGATCCGACGCTGCTCGGTCGCCCGGCGGGCTTCACCGTGACTGTGCGCGAGATCCTGATCAGTGCGGGCGCGGGATTCATCGTCGCACTGACCGGCGACGTGATGCGTATGCCGGGTCTGCCCAAAAAGCCTGCCGCCGAGAACATCGACGTCGACGAAAACGGCGACTACGTCGGCATATTCTAACAGGCATATCAAGCATATTCTAATGATATACGAACGAAACTATGCGCTCACAGAGATCGACGACGTGGCGCGCGACATTGCGTCGCTGCTGCGTCGCGGCGACTGCGTCGCGTTGTACGGCGGCATGGGTGCGGGGAAGACGACGCTGACCGCGGCGGTCGCACGACAGTGCGGCTGCGGCGACGCGCATTCGCCGACGTTC